>CALJUK010000853.1 GCA_937975745.1 uncultured Planctomycetaceae bacterium
CCTTGGTGGCGCGCCAACACAGCCGGAGGGCACTAGAACCCGGCACTGCTTGTTGCCTGGGTCCCGGGGGCGTTCCTCGTGTTCGAGCAGTTACGGGCTGGGCGGAGGGGAAGCATCCCACTGCTGGCGGGCATCTTTGCACTCTGCTTCTTCTGCGGCCACGTACAGGAAGTCTACTACTTGATCCTGATTCAGACCGGACTCGTTGCCTACGACGTCATCCGGAACAAGGGCAAGCTGCTGACCCGCATGCAGCTGATTCAGCGTTGGACGGTGACCGGGATGGCGACAGCCGGGCTGGTCGCCTTCGAATTGTTCCCAATCTGGGCCTACACACGACAGGCCGTCCGATCAGGCGGAATCGATCTCGCGCAAGCTACAGCCGACAGTCTGACATGGGCCAGTCTGGTGCAGATGATCGACCCGTTCGTTTGGGGTGGCCCCGAAAACTTCAGCGGACCGGGCACGTTCTATTGGGAAACGCTCGCCTATGTGGGGATCGTCACTTTGCTGGCAGCAGCCTGCGCACTGGTCGATCTTCGGAACCCGCGCGTCCCACAATGGATCGTCATCACGGGACTCGCATTCCTGTTTGCCTTCGGCCAACACTCTCCGCTGTTCGTCCTGATGCATCGGTACCTGCCGGGTGTTTCGTTCTTCCGTTCTCCCGCGCGAAGCATGATCTTCGTCGCCTTTGGTCTGGCAATTTTGAACGGTTTCGGCTTGGAGGCCATTCGCCGACGGTTTGACATTCCGAAATCCGACGTTCACCAATATCCAACCCGCCGCCGAACGTACTGCATCGTTGGTGGAATCGCATTACTGATCGCCTGCGGTTTGCATGGAATCACGATGACCGCTCCGGCCATTTCGAGCCCACCCGTCTCATTCAAGACACTCTCAGTATTCGATTCGCTACAACGAGCGAACTGGCAACAGGCCGCAGCCTGGTTACTGTCAGGAGTCGGCGCACTGGCATTCGTAGCCGCGGGAGTGCGCCGAGCAGAGTGGGCCTGTTATGGAGTCAGCCTGGTCTTGCTGCTGGAATTGACAACACACGCTCACAGCGTCACCCGGGTGATTCCGCCAGATAATGTCCGGGAGCAGAATCCGATCATCGAACAGATTCTGGCATCGCAACCGACCGGACGAGTTCTCGCGCCGCAGTTGCTGATCAGTGACCGGGAAGCATGGCGCGACGGAATCAAGAAGCTCCAGACTTACGATCCGGTTCCCCTCTCCCGGTTCGGTATCGTAATGGCGGCCGCCGTCACACCAGCCCGCGATCCGGCAATGGAGATGACCGGGTTCTACCCGCTTGACCCGACGGTCTACCGCGACACGATGTTGGATCTGCTGCACGTGGAATTCGCCGTCGTTGCCCACCACATGCAAGAAGCCCCCAAGGGATGGGACATCTTCGGCCAAGGTAAGATTCCGGACGAGTACACACTCAAAGGAATCTCTCCACGACAGCGGACCTACACCATCCTCCGACGCAAACAGGTCATTCCTGCCGCCTACGCGATCGGTTCCGTTACCCCCGCGAGGGGCGACGATCCGGTCGAACAGCTGAAACGGATCAACTGCCGAGAGACCGTGCTGCTGGAACAGGACATTCTTGCAACGTCAGAGCGATGCACGTTTTCGCCGGCAACAATTCGACAGGAGTCGACGACGCGTAAGAGAATTGATATCGAACTGAACGCACCGGGATATCTGGTTCTCAGCGAGATATTCTATTCCGGCTGGTCGGCCACTTCAAACGGACAATCACTGCCGGTCCTGCCGGCCAACTTTGCGATCCAGGCGGTCCCCCTACCGGCCGGAAAGCACACTGTCGAACTTTCCTACACACCACCGATGTCCGGTCTGGGGCTGATCATCTCGCTGATGACTGTCAGTCTGCTCGCTGTCAGTCAGATGTCGGGGCAGAGTCCGCGAGACCTCCGGAAACCAACCGAAACGCCAAGAGAAAGAGACGAGTGTTAACCGCTGTAAACACTCTCCCATTCAATTGAACGATATGCGTGGCAAGCCTGCTTGCCGTCGAAGCAAGCCTGCCACAAGGGTTAAGCCAAAGCGGAAAGACGGCATGCGACTTGCTGTTTACAGCAAATCAGCCTCCGGTGCGCGCAGAGATCGAATGGCCGCCATTTGCCCACTGTGCATTGGAGTCAACTCCGTTGCACTCTGGTGGGACGATCGTCCTTTGGGACTGATCGCGACACGGCAGTACCGGCACTCATCGGACGGTTTCGCAGATTTTCTGGGAGCCTGGTTCCCAGACGGTTCCAAGTGGCATTGTCATCCGAGAACCCCATTCGAAGCCCTCACCGGGCGACACGGGACAGTCGATTGTGACTCGATTTCTGAGAGATCTGTCCGGCCTTGGCCATTTGATGGTTCTGTTCGCAGTTTACGCTGCGCTGCATTTGACGATCTATGTGAATCTCCCCGACAACGATCCGGTCATTCACAACGACGACTGGGTTTACGCCTATCCAGTTGAGCAATTCTCGAAAGGACAGGGTTTCCACCTGCATCCAATGACCGCTGCACTGGCACTGCCGCAGATCGGTATGGCAATGCTGTTTTCGGCCGTCACGGGGTGGTATTCACCCTTGTGGCTTCGCCACGGAATGGTCCTGGCAGGCCTTCTCGCGGTCTGGGCCTGCTGGTGGTTTCTGCGGGAGGCGGGGCTGTCACGTTGGAAAAGCAGTCTTGGAAGCATGTTGTTCATGATCTGCCCGCTCACGGTGGCGATGACCTGGAGTTTCCAGACGGACATTCCGTTCGTCGGATTCTCGATCGCTGCTCTCGCCGCGGTCCTCTCTGCGGTGCGTACCGACCGCTGGTCCCTCCTCTTTTTGTCGCTGGTGTTCCTGCTGGTGGCGACGCTGACACGCCAGACAGGTTTATTTGTCGGAGTGTCGATGGGAGCGTACCTGTTGACACAGAGGCGATGGGTCTGGGCCGCGTTGGTCGCGTTTCCCATCGTCGCCTCGATGGGTCTCGAGCGGGCGCTGATGGCCAGTGGAGAGCTCCCCTACCTGGAATACGCCCAGGCCACTCTACGGGAGTCACTTCAATCGGGCATCCCGTTGCGTATTGCCCGGTCGTTGTACGAAGGAGCCCACCTGACGGCGTTGCTGGGTGTGCTGATGCTGCCTGTGCTCATCGGAGCGATCTCTCCGCTCGGCCGATCCCGCGGTTGGTTCGGCATGATTGCCACCCTGGTTGTCTTCGCAGCCATGATTGCGATGGATCATTCCGGACATCGGACGGCGGCAACGGGCAACTACCTGTATGCCGCTGGAATTGGCATCGACAGTCCGCATTCGTTTGGGATTGGGCCTCCCAATGTCGGGCATCTCCCCGCCGGCGGTCCCAACGGCGTCTCGACGTTTTCGACATGGCCAACGATTTTCAATGCGGTTGCCGCATTGTCTGGCATCGCACTGATTCTGCACTTCCGAAAGCAAACACACGCTGGATGGCATGCGGTTCGCCAGAGCCAGAAGACACCCGAAGTTCTGCTGCTACTGACATCCGCCAGTCTGATGGGCGCAGCGTTGCTGACATCTGCCTGGATTGCCCGCATCCCGTTCGACCGGTATTTGCTGCCGATCGTTCCAGTGGGAATTGCCATCCTGCTGCGCAACGCCACTCACGAACGCTGGCTGATGACCGCAGGATTGGCTGGCTGTGGCATTTTTGCTGTCTGGTCGACTATTGGCGTCGTGGACTATTGGCATTGGAATGCGGCTCGATTTGAAGCGACACGCTGGCTCGAATCGCAGGGAAAGCTCCCCGTTCAGATCGATGCCGGCTACGAATACAACGGACCAAGGGGAACACTCGACTGGCGGCCTGACAGCGACACGGGAAAGCCAGTCCATCAGCCAGCCGATCGCATGGGACAACCGACCGTCGCCCATCCGGAGGACCTGCTTGATTTCTACGTGGTGTCGTTCCGCACACAACACCATTCGGGAACAACGATTGCCAGTGTCCCCTATCGTTCGCCGTTATCGATTCGCGATCCGCAGTTCATTGACGTCATCCGATTCCGCCGAAGAGTAGACCCGCCGCCGTCGCAAACCGAAGTCTCACTCAACGAGAAGAACATGTCGGTGATGCCGGCCCAGAATTGAAGTTTTCATAATGTCTATTCCCCATACCGAGTCGTCGCCTGCAGCCGACACCGCACTGCTGGACAGTGTGGGACGTTGGCGGACTCGACTATCGCTCCGCTGGACGCATCTGTTTTCGGCGTGCGCTGTGTCGGCCGTCTTCATGTACTTCAATTTCATGCCTCTGTTCCACACCGATTTGTGGGGGCATGTCGCCTACGGGGAGTGGATGCTGGAACACGGCGAACTACCACAGGAAGACCCCATTCTCCAGAACGCCGACGGCGTCCCGGTCATTGCTTCGGCCTGGCTGTCTCAAGTGATCATGGCAGCCGTCGAGAATGCCGGTGGCCCCGAAGGCCTGTCGAACATGTACGCCGTGGTCATGATGTCCACGTTGATTGTCTTTGGAATCGCTTTCTACATTCAGGCCGGACGGTGGGATATTGCCTGGCTGGCGGTCGTACTGGTCACAATCTTCGGATCGACGCGAATCGCGGTCGTCCGGACAGAGAACTTCGGCGCTCTCAGCTTCGCGGTCCTGCTGCTGGTGCTGGCGTTGGCCGACAAAGTCCGCTGCGTCGCGGAGATGACTACATCCTCCGCTCGGCCCGGCCGGTTCTGGTGGGCCTACCTTGCGGTCTTTGGAACCTTCGTATTTTGGGCCAATGCACACGGCTCGTTTGTCGTCGGCCTGGCAATCCTTGGATGCTTCCTTGCAGGACGCACCATCGAAGCGCTGTTCTCACGGCGTTCGCTGTGGGGAGTCTGGGAGGACGTCTGGGTTCGACGGTATCTCGCGCTGCTCGAACTAGCCATTGTCGCCTCATTGGTCAATCCGTACGGAATGGACCTTTTGATCAACGCCCTTACGTTTCCCGGCAATCCAAATCTCCGCGATATCACCGAATGGTATGGAATATCGTCGGGTGACTTCGAAGGTCTGTTCTTCGCCATCAGCTGCGTGATCATGCTCTTTCTCGTTCGGCTGTCCGATCGGCGGATTCCCGTCGCGTCGGTCCTGCTGCTGGGATTGTTTGCGTTCCAGACCATCACCAAGGTGCGCATGATTTCGTGGTACGCTGGCGTCT
>CALJUK010000854.1 GCA_937975745.1 uncultured Planctomycetaceae bacterium
GGGGAACATCGGGAATTCGTTCGGCAGAGTGTCGCTGCCAGCCTGTCTTGGCGTTCCGCGTCAACAAAACGAGTTTGTCGGGACTCCCAAAGTAGGCCAAATCCGTTTGTCCGTCGTGGTTGAAGTCCCCCGCAACCAACGCGGTGATCTCTTCATTGACGGGGAGTTTCTGATGTCGGAACTCCGTATCGCTCGAGATCCGATTCACACCGGTTTCGTCCGGAGCAGGATCACCGTCCGGTTTGTCGCCTTTCGAACGCTGGAGCAATATGTCAATGCGGCTGGCGGAATTGTCGACCGCGGCGACGTCCATCAGTCCGTCCCCGTTCAGATCGGCCGTCAACAGATTGTCAGTCCGCTCGGACAGTTTGTACAACCGCAACGGCTGAAAACCGAATGGCGGAATATCCTCCTTCGGGCCGGCCTTCTGCTCGGCCAGGAGCTGACCGGTGGAAAACAGGATTCCCAGACTGAGCAAGAAGACGAGAACTCGCAAACTCAATCGACCTGCGCGGAAGACTGTGAGCGGCATCCGTAAACCTTTAGCACTGGAACAATCAACGGCAATACAAAAAGCAAGCGGCGGAGACTTAACGGGTTGCAACGGAGGCGGCACGTCACGTCGAAGCCGCTTCGAAATGTCTTGGGACATTTTCCCGGGGCGCCCGGATGTCCGGTCGCCAGTCGCGGCTTGATAACCGACTTTCGCACGGGTTTCACAAATTCACACCGCCCTGGCACGCAATCGGTTCACTGATATCCTGCCTCTGTGGTCGAACCCCTCACAACGGCTCCCGCAGCGAAACCTGCACGTCGGTGGTTGGGCCACCCACTGGACCCCAGCGACATTCAGCGGATCGAAATGTGGTACGGCAGCACCGTCAGTTTGAGCTCACGCGACAGGGTGTCCATCAGAATCGCCTGCTGCCACAACGAACCGAATTCCGCCGGAAGACCATCGACCAAACTTCCCCAGGCGTCCTTCATTGCCTTGCTCTTGGCCGAGGCGGTGGCGTCGACCGGCCCAAAGAGGGCTTCGAATGGACTGGTCGGCTTGGGCAGGTTCCAGATTTCGATCTGATGTTCCGGTTTCAGTCCGGCCTGCTGTTTGGCGTAGGCGATGGCGTCCGACAGCGATCCTAACTCGTCGACCAGCCCCACTTCCAATGCCATCTTTCCCGTGTAGACGCGGCCTCGTGCGAGCGATTCGAGTTTGTCCAGCGGCATTTTACGGCCGGCTGCAGCCTTTTCGGTAAACTGCGCGTAGACATCTCGAAGGATTTCCATCATGGCTTTGCGCTCGCTGTCGCTGAAGCCGGTCAGAGTACTCATCGCTCCGCTGTTCTTGCCGCGACCGATCACGCTGGTGGTCATACCAATTTTCTAAGAGAGACCCCCACCTCCCACTTTCCCGCCGACGACCACAATCGCTCCGTGCAACGTCCTCGGTTGGTCTAAGATTCGGTCGGCCCCCATCGAGATGTAGTATCCACCGCTGGCAGCCACGTCTCCCATGCTGGCGATGAAGGGCTGCTCGATCTGCTCGCACTCCCTCCACATCAGGTCGCTGGCGAGAGCACTTCCCCCTGGACTGTCGACCCTTAGAACGATCGCCTTCACGCGGCTGTCTTCCCGCGCTTCGCGGATGGCTTTCACGATGGTATGCGAACCCATCGTCGAGGAACCAAACAAATCCGATTCGCTGGCACCGGTTGCAATCATCCCGGTAGCATTGATCACAGCGATCTTGGGCAGTAGTCCGCTACTCGACTTGGAGTCGACACCCATCAGCAGATTCATCATCTTCACCATGCCGGCGAAGCCGCTGAAATCGGTGTCGATGTTCTTCCGCCCATATTTCCGCGTGAGTTTGAATGTCGCATCCGGATGCGCGCGTTCGATCTCGGACTGTAGCTCGTCCTCGTAGGCAAGCCGATCAATCAACTTCAGTTGAAGAGCCGCGCGGGCAGTATGCGGGCCAGAATCGATCGCCGCCTCGACATCTTTCCGGCCGAGATGTCGATTCTCGGCCGTGATGGTCACGATCTGATCGAAGTAATCGTCCAGCATGGCCTGCATTTCTTCACGGAAGGCGTCACTCATTTCCGTTCGCGTGAATGGCTCGGCAGCCGACTTGTACTCGCCAATCCGCAGCACATCCGGCTTGATGTCGAGCTTGTCGAACAGATTCTTGAAGAAGGTGACTTCGGCCCGGACTCCCAGCAACATGAGCGTGCCAGACTCGGGCATTGCGATTTCATCGCAGGAACAGGCCAGCAGGTAATCGATACTGCTGCCACCCTCCATCCACGCGATGACCCGTTTTCCTTTCTCGCGGACCCGTCCAATGGCCTGCCGCATCTCTGCAAGCTTGCCCCAACCGATGTTGGGCGACTCGATCCGCAGAATCAGACCGTTCAGGTCAGCGTCCTGTCCGGCCTTCTCAAACCGCTTCAGAACGTCGGGCAGTGTTTCGACAACATCGCCCAGCAGACCGGGAGACGAAGGACCTTCGGGATAGTTCCCCTTGATCCGAATCTCACCCCAGTTGAGCGTCTGATTTTTGTCTCGGCCGGCGGCATCGTTTGCCGCGGCGGACTTCGCAGGCTGATCAGGTGCGGCCTGCAGCGGTTGCAAGCTGCCGGCAAGCACAGCGCAGCCAACCCAAAGACACATCATACCCCAACGGACGTATGCCCCATACATTCCCAAATTCTCCTGCAAAGCGGCCTGGGCACGCGGGTGACAGGGAGGATTCTCTTCCCCTGGGCCAGTCTAGGGATGCCGCATAACCCGGTCAAGGAGTGGGATTTCCGTCGTTCATTCAGACTCCGCCGGGAGTTCTCTTGCCTGGACTACGTTTGTGTGACAGACTGAGTCGACACCGGGCAACGTTCGTCCGGAATGGCAACCAATCGGTTGGTGCTCTCAGAAAGGGCATTCATGAGGTTTGTCGGGCGAATCTCCCTCATTGTTGCGTTCTCCGTCTGCTGTCTGTTGGCCGACGGTCTCGGAACGAGCCAGGTCCAGGCGGAAGGGCTGATCTGGAACCTTCCGGCTGACGGAACTTGGGTCCGTTACGAAGGGACCTACAAGCAAACGAACTTCCGCGGCGAAGCTGAGGGAGGAAATGTCGAAAGCGATTGGATTCGACACACGACCATTAAGTCGGTTGGCCAGGAGATGGCCGAATTCCGCGGCGAGATGCAGCCCTGCCGGTGGGTCGAAATCAAAACAGTCACCGGCAAGCCGAGCGAAGATGGAATTGACGCGGGCCCGGTCGGTACCGTGATCTACAAAGCGTTGATTCCGGAATCAGCTGTGGCGGAAGAAGGCGTTGACGCGAAGGGAATCAAAGTCGACTTTCTTCCGGCCGTTAAGGGTTTCCGCAAGGTCGGCCAGGGCGAAGTCGAGGTCATCGACTCACCAACGTTGCAGGTTTATACGCTGAGTTCGCTGCTGCGATCGTTCCAAATCTGGGCACCGGATTCGGCCGGTGCGGGGCAGATTGACACACGGCTGGGGGGGGGCTCCGCACGGCAGTACCACGGTGAGCACGGCGCCGAAACAGCGATCACTCGCGTTCGGACCGAGGCCGAGGTGTGGCGTGCTGCCGACATGCCGTTTGGCCTGGCAAAGTGGACTGTGAAGATTGTCCGCGAATCGAAAGACTCGGAAGCCAGCCGGGAAGAATTCGCCCCGCAAGCCGAGTCGCGGGTCGAGATGGCCGTACAAGAGACGGGCAACTCAGCTGTCAGCGAACTACAAGTTCCATGACGAAGCAGGTCTAATCTTCCGTGACGGCACCGGCCTCATCACGCCGGACAGCGGGAGAGAACGCTGCTGTGCTGTTGCGGCACTGAGGACTATCAGGGCTGTTCACATTCGGTCGAGAGGCGTCCTTCGGCCCGGTTCTGCCGAACTATTGCCCACGGTTGTAGCGTGGAATTCGGTTCTGCCAGGGGATGTCCAGCTCTTTGAGGTGCTTGTCCAGAAAGACCTGGATGTGGTCCTCGACCCGAAGATTTTTCCCCAGCAGGTCTGTCCCGCGCAATTTGTACGGATACTGTTGCAGGTACATCCGGTCCTTGTTGATCGACAGGCCGGTCAGTTGCTTGTACATCTTCTGTGCCTGGCCTTTGTCTTGCGTGTCCTTCGAGCCGACTGCAATCATGAAGCCGATCTGAAGCTCAGGCCGCCGGAGTTCGATCAATGCTTTCGTTGTGGACATGCCAGGTGCGGTTGCGTCGGGCGAAATCAGTACCAGGGCTCGGACATCCTGTCCTCGCGGAGTCCGGGCAGAGAGTGTGGGTGCGTCGTCATAGGGGATCTTGGTCCAATCCTGCAGCGCGAATGTCGTAGCCACCGGCGCCATCGCATCGGCCGCGACGATTCCCAGTTTGCGGATATTGAGACGCTTTTCCTGGTGCTCTTTCAGCAAGAACCCTTTGACGGCTTCCAGATCCTCAGTCACCATTCGGACGTAGTCCGCCGGGCGGAGGTTAGACGCATCGGCAGAAGTGGCTGAGGACCCCTCAGTGGTTTCCGTTGGATTACGACTTTCGCCGTGCATTCGTAAATCGACCGCCGCCACCGCGTAACCATGATCGTGCAGTTGCTTGGCCAGATTCGTGCGATACGCCAGCCGATTGCCTCCCCGTCCGTGCAGCAACATGACCACCGGAGTGAGTTCGCCGCCGTCCGCCTGGTAGTACGTGAAGTGAATCGTCCAGCCATCGGATGTCATGACCGTCTGCTGAGTGACTGCCTTTTCCAGCTTTGGTTGCGACTGATCCTGTCCCAATGCGGTCGCTGTCAGACACGACAGACTCAGCAGTCCAATGACGGAGAACAGACAACTTCTCTGGGAAACTCCACGACGATGTGTGTCAGCTGTCATCATTCGACCTTCTGAGGTTGAGAGAACAAGTCACCATCTGGACGTACCTACCAGAACACTTCATCGTGTGCGAACGGTCGACGAATGCAAGCGATTGACGATTCCAACGGGAACAACACCGATCCTGCCACAGGATCCACCGTAATCCTACCCGGACCGACCACGCATCACTGCAGACTGAGACATCCACCGGTGAACGGGGACGAAAGAAGGGTCTCTCTGGAGTCTATTCCGCCGTGCAAAACGGGTCAACCGGCGGTTTGGACGGACTGGCTGCTGGAAGGACTCTTTCGCAAAATCTGTAACCACCGACACGAAGACCCACGTAGCGCCGTTGGGGAGGCATCACGACGCACCATGCACAATGGAGAAAATGATCGTCGTGAGGGACGCGAAGAGATTCGTTTGGTGCGTCACGAGGCACCACACCAAACCTTTCAAAACTCAGAGATGCGTCAAGACGCACCCGATGAAACTACGGAATGCGCTGCGACTCCGGAGACGATGGTTGCGGTTCGGGTGTCTCGTTTTCGTCGGGAAACTTCAACCAGCGGCCCCACACCACGTAATGGAATCCGATCAACAGGCCTATTCCCGCGATCAGGCCAACAACGGCAATCAGGTTCGGCAAAACCATCGCCATCAAAAACAACAGCGCCGCCGCGATCAGGCCCAGGACCATCATCGCCGTCAGCGTGGCCATATCCTGTTGCGTCTTCTGCGAGTCATCGCGAGCCATGAGAGTCCCTCTGAAACAGCCTCCGATCGAGGAAAACGGTATCGGATCGGTCGTCACACGACGACGCCTGGGCAGGAGGTCGGCAGGGTGAGCGCACCGTACTGCGTCCTTAACGCGCCGGAGAGCAACTACGCGCCGGAGAGCAACTTCTGCATCTGCCGATGTCGATAATCGAACCCGTCGTCCAGCGATTCGAGAAGTTTCGATTCGGTAATGAGGAACCCGACGATCCCGCCGGGAGGCTCAAACTCAATTCGGTCCGTGATCCGGACGGTGTCGTGCTTCACCGATTCCACAAGATGCTCGTGCAGCCAATGCCGCAGCGGGCCTTTGATCTGCCTCTCTGTGAAGCGGCTGGGTTCCTCGAAATGGGCCACCTCATACAGCATTTCCTGCACCTGACCGTAGCCCTGCACTTTGAACGCGAACTGGCTGCCCGGAGCGAACTTCGCCGGGGCATCGGTGAAAACGAGGCCCATCTCCGGCGGACTGATCCTCCGGATGTTCTCTGGCTGGATCAGGAATTCAAACGCAGCCTGTTGCGTGCACTCGATTTCGATACTGACTTCGAAAACCGCCATACCACTCCCGCACTACCAACGGACGACCTAATGGGAAAACCATCGCGACATGCTGTCCGAAAACCGCCGAATGCCTGCCGGCTCCCATTCCGTGTGGGTTTCCGCCAAGACAACTGTCCGGATAACATCAACAAGCCATCGTAGGCTGTCAGACGGGTTATGGGAAGCAGCCGCAATCGAGAACCGACCGAAATGCAACGCGACGTGGAATTGCTCAGCCAATGCTGGATCGTGGCCGGTCCGACGGCCGTTGGCAAAACGGCCACGGCGATCGCGCTCGCGAAACTGCTGAATGGCGAGATCATCTCGCTCGATTCGATGGCCCTTTACCGGGGAATGGACATCGGGACGGCCAAACCGACGCCTGAAGAACAGGCTGCCGTACGTCATCATCTGATTGACGTCATCGATCCCACCGAAGAATTCAGCGTGGCCCAATACATCGAGCACGCCAAATCGGCCTGCCACGAGATTCGAGCTCGGGACAAGACGCCCATCTTTTCCGGTGGGACCGGCTTGTATTTGCGGAGTCTGCTGCGGGGCGTGTTCGAAGGGCCGCCGGCCGACTGGGCTTTGCGGGCCGAGTTGGAAGAAATCGGCCGCCGGTTGGGTGAAGGGGAACTCCATCGCCGCCTGTCCAAAGTTGATCCCCCCACAGCGGCGCGGTTGCATCCCAACGACGTTCGCCGCGTCGTGCGTGCTCTAGAAGTATTCCAACGCACCGGAACGCCGTTGT
>CALJUK010000855.1 GCA_937975745.1 uncultured Planctomycetaceae bacterium
CGGGCGTATGACGGAACCCGCGCAGCCGACAATGGCGGCGGCGGGAAAGACGCCAAGCTGCGCTGTTACGTCACGCCGGAAAACGTCGACGAATTCCCCGCGATCGGCAAACTGATTGCGGAACTGCTCGACCCCGCCACGATCGAGCGCGTCGAGCAGATGATCGATCGTGATCTCAGTGCCGCGTATCTGCGAGTGGAAGTCATCTGCGAGTGGAAGTCATCTGCGATCGAAAGGGCTTCTGGTTGAAGCCCCACAAAGACATCAAAGAAAAACTGATGTCGATGCTGATCTACGTCAATCCGTACGACGAATCCGAATCGCTGGGGACGGATATTTACGACAGCAATTTGCGGGTTGTCAAAACAATTCCCTATCGCGACAACTACGCCTACATGTTCGCGCCGGGGGACAACACCTGGCATGGACTGGAGATGAAAGAGATTGCCAAAGAACGACGGTCGATCCTGGTGAACTATGTGACGTTCGAAACCGGCTGGAAGCTGCCGACGTTCTCCCGCCGCAAAGCCGCCGCGTAACGGCTCTACCGGTGGTCGGGGTGACCTCGCTTCCCGACCGACCCCTCTCCCGACAGGGGAAGGGGAGCTTGCCGGGGGGAACACGGCCGCACGGGGGACGCCGTTCAGGCGATTGCCCGACAATTTCGAACGGAAAGACGCACCGCTGGCAGTGTCGTGGACCTCGCGAAGTCGTGCTTCGCGAGTCGTCCACCGACCGTCTTCACACTGTGCCGCCGCGTCGGTCGTGTGGCAGACACCTGTTCGGAAGGCGGGGCCGAATTGATCCGACTGGGAGCTTATTCGTCCCCTTCGCGAAGTTTGGCCATGACGGAGAGATCTTCCAGGGTCGTTGTGTCCTGGGTGCTTTCTTTTCCGGCTGCGATGTCGCGTAGCAGACGCCGCATGATTTTTCCACTGCGTGTTTTGGGAAGGGCGGCTGCAAAGCGAATCTTGTCGGGTGTGGCGACGGCGCCAATTTCTTTGCGGACGTGAGCGGTGAGCTCTTCAGCCAGGCCTTCCGGTCCGTCCGCCGACTTCAGCGTGACGAAGCAGCAGATTCCCTGGCCTTTGAGGTCGTGGGGGACTCCGACGACGGCCGGTTCGGCCACAGCCGGGTGCGGCACAAGAGCACTCTCGAGTTCCATCGTGCTCAGTCGGTGGCCAGCAACGTTCAGGACGTCGTCGACGCGACCCATCACCCAGTACTACCCATCGGGATCGCGGCGGGCACCGTCACCGGCCAAGTAGCCCCCCGGAGTGGCGGTAAAGTAGGTTTCCAGGAATCGGTCGTGATCGCCCCACAGCGACCGCAGCATGTGAGGCCAAGGTTGGCGCATCACCAGCAGGCCTCCCTGGTTGTCTCCCAGGCTGGTTCCATCCTTGCTGACGATATCCGGGACAACGCCAGGCAGCGGTCGAGTGCAGCTGCCTGGTTTGGCGGCTGTCACGCCGGGCAGCGGGCTGATCATGATGCCACCCGTCTCGGTCTGCCACCAGGTATCGACAATCGGACATCGTTCCTGGCCGATGGTCCGGTGATACCACATCCAGGCTTCGGGATTGATCGGTTCACCGACCGTTCCGAGCAGTCGCAGGCTGGACAGGTCGTATTTGGCGGGCCACTGATCGCCCCACTTGATGAAGGCCCGAATCGCGGTCGGTGCCGTATAGAAAGTGTTCACACTGTACTTTTCGATGATCTCCCAGAAGCGGCCTTCGTCCGGCCAGTTGGGAGCCCCCTCGTACATGACGGTGGTGGCACCGTTGGCCAGCGGCCCGTAGATAATGTAGCTATGGCCGGTCACCCAGCCGATGTCCGCGGTACACCAGTAGGTGTCGTCCTCTTTCGTGTCAAAGACCCAGTTGGTCGTCATCATCGTGCCCAGCATGTAGCCGGCAGTGGTGTGCAGAACGCCCTTGGGTTTTCCCGTGCTTCCCGATGTGTAAAGGATAAAGAGCGGGTGCTCGGAATCGAGCTCGACCGGGTCACAGTCGGGTGAGGCGTCGGCCATCAGGTCGTGCCACCAGTAGTCGCGATCGGGAACCATTTCGACTTCGGCACCGGTCCGGCGGACA
>CALJUK010000856.1 GCA_937975745.1 uncultured Planctomycetaceae bacterium
CTTCGCCAGTTGGCATCGGAGTTATCACCGCACGATGACGCAGTTGGCCGATCCAGAAGCCATCCTGGCCCCATTCGACGGGCGAGAATTCAGGAATCGCGGGCAGACCTATCGCGTTGAGCGGCGCGGCGACGAGTTCTGGGTCAGCATGCCGGACGCCGACTGGGAGGAGTCGGCTCAACTCGCCGGCTACGACCTGTCGAGTTTCTCCGAGGCGCCGCTGGTTGAACGTCGCGTTGTGCTCGTCACGGGAGGGCGTCATGTTCAGGTGGAGTGGGTGAGGTGCGACGCGGGGGGGGAACTTCACGCGTTTCCGGTTTACTAGCGCCTCGAAACGGACCGCTGGATCCCGACGCTCGATTCACTTCTCTGTCCACCCGATACGCCACCGCCGTTCGAGACCTGGAACGCCACCTGCATCCGATGCCACAGCACCGGCTGGAAGTCGGGGATGCAGCCGGAAACGATCGAGGCCTGGTTGACGCGGACCGCCCGCTGGGAGACTGAGGTTGCCGAACTGGGGATTGCGTGTGAGGCATGCCACGGCCCCGCCGAGGAGCATGTACGACTGCATCGCAATCCACTGCACCGCTACCGCGCCCATCGGGACGGAAAGGACGATCCGACGATCGTAAATCCCGCCGATTGTCCCCCTGCCGTCTCATCGCAGATCTGCGGCCAGTGCCACAGCAATTCCATCGTTCGCGATCCGGAAGAGGAATTCATCAGCGGTTCCAGGTTCCGCCCCGGCGACGAACTGAATCTGACGCAGGAACTCGTTCGCTTCGAGATCTCAGACGACGATCGTCGAAAAGAAAAGGTGGAATCCATCTACTGGAGCGACGGCAACTGCCGGATTGGGGGAGATGAGTACAACGGGCTGGTGATGTCGGCTTGCTTCGAGGCGGGCAGCCTCTCCTGTTTGAACTGCCACTCGATGCATGAGAGCGAACCCGACGATCAGCTTGCGGCAGGCATGGAGACCAACCAGGCGTGCACGCAGTGCCACGCCGAGTCGAGATTTCGCGAGCAGCTTGAATTGCACACCCGTCACGACGCAAACTCGGCCGGCAGCGTGTGCTACAACTGCCACATGCCGCACACCTCCTATGCGTTGTTTACGGCGATGCGCAGTCACCGGATTGACAGTCCGGTTGTCTCGTCGGCGCGCGAGCGAAACAGTCGTCCGAACGCGTGCAATCTGTGCCATCTGGACCGCACTCTGGAGTGGACGTCCGATCGATTGAGCGATTGGTATGAATCTCCGCAGCCGGTGCTCGATTCCGACGACAAGCAGGTCGCGGCGTCGCTGCTCTGGTTGCTGCGGGGCGACGCCGCTCAGCGAGCGATCGCTGCCTGGCATTTCAGTTGGCCGCCGACCGTAGCGGCCTCCGGAACGGAGTGGCAGGCGCCCTTTCTCGCGCGGTCTCTGGATGACCCGTATTCGATCGTCCGGTACCTGGCCGGGCGGTCGCTGCAGCAACTGCCGCAGTTTTCCGATGTCAAATACGACTTCCTCGCAGAGTCTGAGAAGCGGGTCGAAATGGAGCGCGCCGTTCTGGACGCTTGGAGGAACGAGTGCCTGCCGACGCTCTCATCTCCAAACCCGGCGACACTTGTCGGGCCGAACGGGACATTGGATGCGGAGATTGAGAGATTGCAACGAGAGCGGGATGACCGGCCCATCCTCATTCCCGAATAGTTGAGGAACCGTGGATGCCGATCTCTCGGTGAATTTTGTCAACGCCGAGTTCTTTGACTGGCGGCCGTTTACGGAGCATCCGAACTTGCATGTGAACTCTTGAGACCATGGCTCAGTCTTCAAATCCGGCGCGATACGACGACGTGCAACGAACGGGATTGCAGGCGACCTGTGCGCGGCTGCACCTGGCCATCGGCTGGTGGATGCTGCTGCTGTTTCTCAGCCTCGGCTTCGGCCTCGAAGTTCTCCATGGATTCAAAGCGGAACTCTATGTTGACGTCGCCAATTCCACCAGAAGGTTGATGTGGAGGTTGTCCCACGCTCACGGGACACTGCTTTCGGTTGTGCAACTGGTGTTCGCCGTTGCTGTGCAGAGTTTGACGGATTGGAACACCAGCCGACGGGCCATCGCCTCGCGGGCCTTGATTGCAGCCGGCGTGCTGATTCCGTTGGGGTTCTTTCTCGGAGGGATATTCACTTATGACGGAGATCCGGGACTGGGAGTTCTGCTCGTTCCACTGGGGGCGATGTTGCTTTTTGTTGCCGTCCTGTTGACCGCACTTGCTGCGCAGTTCCATTTCAGAGCCGCCGGCACGGTTGCGGACAGGTCCGACTGAGAGTCGGACGCTCCCGTCCCTTTCGGATTCCCGAAGACTGCACGATGCAACCCTGGGCCCACAGTGGACGTACGCTGCCGGGATCAACGCATTGCAGGTTGTCTGCAACGCGGGTGACAGCAAGCACACACCGTTGCGGCGCAATGACACGCAGTGATTCACGTCATCATAGCGACTCTAAGCGTGAGCGATTGAGAATTCGCCACCCACACTCATCAACTGAACGAAGCGCTCGAATCGGTCAATTCATCGAGCCTGACGCCGAGTCTCAGGCGGAACCCGCAACTCCTTCTGAGAAAGGTCTTCAGCATACGGTTGAATATGTTGCATTCTCCCCGGATAGTTGTCGACTAGTCGCCGGGTGGCCAACACGCCGAGGCTGGAAGATGTGGGACGTCACCAGCGGCAAGTGTCTGGAGACATTTCCCGAGGTTGACGTGAGTACTTGGAGTCTGACTGGTTCGCGATCAGCACAGACTGCTCAGGCATGGTGTACTTTGCGGGCATGGCCTTGTGGACGCACCTTGGAAACCGTCCTTGCTCAAGCGGGCAGTGGGAGGCCGGTGGCTTGGTTTCCGCACGCTGTGCACCTTATGTCCATCGACCCAACTGGAAACTCCTGGGCGTTCTCGACGGTTAATGGAAATCATCTCTACATCGTTCATTTGGAGGGCGTTCCATCTTCGTAAAGGCATGAGTCATTGCCGGCGGGGGTTTCTCGCCGTGCGTGGAGAATCGAGAAGTTCTCTCGCCAATCGAGTCGCAGAATCAAGACCCATGATCTTCGATCTCGTCAAAGATTTTGCCGATGTGCTGGACGCGATGCCGGAGCAGCACCCGCGGCGGCGGATTCTGAAGCTGCTCGATGAGGCAATTCGCCGCGACGTGCACTTCATCGACCGGCACCCGACGACGTTCTTCCAATGCATGTGGAACACCTGCTGGTGGTACGACTGCCCGGCGGTGGCGGGGCACTGTGAAGAGCCAGACGGAGGCTGGGAGACACAACCGCCGTGGCAGCGGAATGAGAGCATCTCATCACAACTGGAGCGTTGGAAAGCCGAGAAGAGATCTGCCACCCCAGGTTTTCGATGGCTTCGCAGTGCCAGACCACCGCCGATTCCGCTCGATTCGGGGCTGCGATTCAACTTCAACCTGAGTGACGGCTCGCCGCTCGCGATCACCACCACCGGTGACTTCGCCCTGTGCGCAGTTGCGTATTCGGGCCAAACATTCGCAGCGTACGACCTGCACGAAGGGAAGACTGTCTTACTCGATCACTTGAAGGACGGCTCGCCGACCGCGTTCGCATTCAGCCGTGATGGCTGGTGGCTGGCGGTGGGAACGTTGCAGGGGGCTGTGCGAATCTATGGCGTCGGCGAGCGTTTCCTTGCCGCTGAATTTGACGTATCGGATCGCGCGATCACGAGTCTCTGCTTCAACAGCGACGCCTCGAGGATCGCTGTGGCTGGAGATGAAGTCACGATTTGCTCAGTCCCTGATGGCGCGACCATGGATGTCCTGCGGCGGCGCGACAGTTCCGATCGGATCATCCGCATGACGTTCACCAACGATGAGTCTCAACTCGTCGGGACACTCTGCCGACACCATGTGCCGCTCGACGGCTACCTCGATCTGAGGACCACAAGGCCAACAGGCTACGAAAACAGCAGCTACAGGTGCACCTGGTGGTCATTGTCTGGCGGGGATGTTGCCGACACCCGGTCATACTATTCTCGCTCAACGCACAACCGAACGCCCGCTCCGATACCACTCTCCGACGGCATCCACGTGCTGCATTCTCAGTGCGAGCTGCGGTCAACAGGTGTTTCCGGATTCAATCGCAAATGGAGGGAATACCAGCTCCGTCTTGAGAACAGTCTCACCGGCGTTGATCGGGTCCTGATCGCGACGGAAGACGAAATCCACGCGATTGCGGTTGCGGATAACGAGCAAACAGCCGTGCTGGTACATCCAACAACCGCGACGGTTCTTGACCTCGCGTCAGCCAAGACGCTGTTAACCGCTCCGATCCACTCCGGCCAACAAGTTGCACTGTGCGTTTCCAATGAAGGTCAAGAATTGGCGGTGTGTGGTGCATCCGGAGTCCACATCTGGAACCTGGCGAATCAACCCGCCCATCTCCCTGCGATCATGCGATTCCGGCATGTCCTCGATGCCGCGCTGACGCCTGATGGGGAATGGCTTGCTACTCTGCAGCCCGCCCTTCGCATCTGGAGCGTTGACGACGGACTGACAGTTCTTACGACGGAAGGGGACCATGAGACTGTCGCAAGCTCGACAATTGGAAACATGAGCGTCATATCGGAGGCAGACCGCGTTAGACTTCGCGATCCATCGGGGGGACTCGAACTGGCATCGATCGAAGTTCCGCTCGGGAAAGCCGAATTGACACCCGACGGTCGGTGGCTGCTGGGGACAATGGGGGGCAGCTCGTGATCATTGACGTCGAAGCGACGTTGGCCAGTGCACGAGCAGTATCCGACGATTCCGCGAAGACGCGTGACATCGCGATGATTGACACTCGGCGATACCGAACCACGTCGGTTTCCGGCGGAGAGTTGACGGTGGAAAGCGATCGCAGGGTCGCAGCCTGGTTCCCCGACGCCCTGGAGCGAGTGGCCCAGACGGATCGGGTCGTTGCTGGAGCGAGGGACGGTCACGTCTTCATCCTGCACTTGGACGGTTTTTATTTTCCTGACGACGAACAAGCGGATACCCCCGTCGAAGGGAATCCGATGATCAAGCCCAGGAAGTCAGCAAGTCCGTTTCGGTCGATCGTCCAAGCAGTCCTATCCTTCTTCCGCTACGACAAAGGAATTCATCGGGGTAAAGCAGCGTCCGGCCCAACTTGAACACCAAAACACAAATCTTGGCGACTTGGTTGTCGCGACACGGTGAGTTGATTGAGCCTGCGCCTGCCGGCAACGAACAACTCATCTTCGATTCAAGCGAACCCGACTTAATCTTCGACCTCGTCGAAGACTTCGCCGATATGCTGGAAGCGGATCCGCGGCGGCGGACGAATCCACTAACTCGGTCTCATTCGCCGTCGGTTCAACCGCTCCGACGGGACGAATCAAACTGATTCTGCACTCGGCGGA
>CALJUK010000857.1 GCA_937975745.1 uncultured Planctomycetaceae bacterium
CATGCAACCGTGACTCCGGCGACGTGGTGGAAACTGCAGAGCGGCCCGCGCTCGTCTCCGCGACGCCGCACGAACACCCGCTGGAGTCGGGGACCGCCCACAATGACGCGAACCACCACTACACGTCCGGCGAACACGGTCATCACGGCCATGCCGAGCAGTCTCACAAGTCTGCTGACGGGAATCACCAGACAGGCACTGATCATCACGCACAAGTGCGGGGAGCCGACGCATCACCAACACGATTGAATGCCGCAGAGGTCTTCAGTCGGCGCATTCTTCCGATTCTGTGGGCGGACGAAAAATCGAGCTGTACCGAATGTCACTTCGGCGGCGTCGAGTTGCGGAACTACATCCACGAAGACCAGGCGACCACTTTTGCAGCACTGCGAAACGAAGGATTGATTGACGTTGAAGAGCCCGATGAATCAAAGATTCTGACCTTCATCTCGCGTCACTCGGATGACTCCAATCCGCTGCTGGCAAAAGTCCGCGAAGCGGAGTTCGGGGCGTTCCGTGACTGGATTCGTGCGGCCGTCCAAGAGCCCGAACTGCTTGCTGTCGAAGCTGGAGACGTTCAAATTGGTAGTGAACTGCCGCCGGACGTGATCCGCCACATGCGACGCGACCGGGTGCTTGAGTCATTCGTGGAAAATGTCTGGTCTCAGATGGGACGGTGCATCAACTGCCATTCTCCCGAGCGAAATCAGCGGCTGATCGAGGAGCACGGCGATGTGATCTCATGGATTCATCCGAACGATCCCGCAGGAACGATGAGCCAATGCGTCGAACAGGGCATCATCGACATCGATGCTCCGGAGGAAAGCCTGCTGTTGCTGAAGCCCCTTGCGGTTGTCGAACACGGCGGCGGCCCGAAGTTCGTCACGGGCAGTCAGGCCGACCGGGATTTTCGACGGTTCCTGAACGACTACGCGGCCACTGCGAAGCAGGAATACCGGCGGACTGAGGATCTCCCCACACCTGCGAACTTCGTGCTCAAACCAACGGGCCAACACCTGCGGATCGTCGACCTCCCGGAGAGACTCCACCAGAAACTGCTGCGAGCCGACATCCATCGCTGGGAGGGTGATGACTGGTCCGAGTCGAGTGTCGCAACGGCAGACAACCCGATTGCCGGCAAGCGGCATCTCTGGCAGAGCATGGTCTTTGCAGTCGCCCCCCGCGATTCCGAACGGGCACAAGAACTCGGACGCTCCAAAGAGCATCCGTTACCGACCGGCCGATATCTGGTTCGGATCTACATTGATCAGGACGATCGAGTCAAAGCTGACCGGGATTACGTCCTCGGCGAATCAGAGCTCTACGGAGAAGTGGAGTTCGAAGGCGATTGGCCGAAAGGCTACCGGCCTCCGAAAGTGATCAGAGCTCCGGCAGCACCGCCTGACTAGTATCGAATTCGAGCAGTTTCAGGCGGAGATCAGGCCCGACCTGTGCCATCAATCAGACGACGCATTTCGTGCGCTCTCATCGGTGACCGGAACATGCCGAAACCTTCATCGGTCGACAACCCCGGATGGAGATGCGCTTCCACCGAAATCGCTCCGGTGAGATCCACCGGATGCAACTTGGGAGCAACTCGCTCCGGCGTCCACCGGTGGCAAACGAACCATCACTCAACGTCGGCATGGTATCACTCGGCACGTACCGCTCTGCGGCTATTCTCGAAAGAGGAAATATGCGGCATGAAACCCTTGGGGTACAGCTCGACACAGGACCTGCGATGGCGTCGTTTGTTGCCGCTGAACCTCTCGATATCCCTCTCGCCTGAAAGCAGGAATCTGAAGAAGTTCACGCCCTTGTAGCGGCAGGTCTGGTAAATGCTCAGCAGAACGAGGAAATCGACGAGTCCAGATTCCGTCAGAGTCCCGACCGTTCGTTTGCGGTAATACGCGAACTGCTTGACAGCGTTTTCGGCATTGTTGTTGTTCCACGGTACGCCATCATACCGCAGGAACGTGAACAGCTTCTCGCGGTGCCGGACCAGCCGATCTCGGAGGCTGACCGCTGCATTGGAACGATACGACCGCGTCTCAATAGCACCGAAGAATTGCCTGACGCCCCGTTCGTGCTTCAGCAGCCGCCGGCGTTTTAGTCCATGCTCGTCGACCGTCGCGACGATCTCACGGAGCAACACCCCGAAGGGCTGAGTAATCGATCGGAGTTCGTCGTCGTATGGGTGGTGCAGCAAGTCGTTGTTGATGTCACGAATCAGATGTATGAGGCACTTCTGTTGTGGGCACTGGAATGCGTCGTAGCCGGAGTAGAAGTCTGAGACCAGCACTCCAGAAAACCCTGCGAGCGAGTCCTTGAGGAATTCGCTCTCCCGGTTTGGTCGGTGCATGTATACAACCTCCTCCAGGTTCGCCGGTACCCAGACGTAGGCTTTCCCCGATCTCAGTTTGACCTCGGTTTCGTCCACGTGCACGACTACTCCAGACTGGATGCGAGAGAGCAGACCGCGGTACGTACTGCGGTAGTACCGGGACATCAGCTGCTTGATCATCAAAATCTCGTTGTCGTGTACGTGTATTCCGAAGAATTCGCGTATCATTTCCTCGATGGTCGCGGCACTCAGCCGGTGTGCGACATGCTGGTACATTGCCCAGCTCTTCAGCCCATGGCGGTGCTTGTCGAGACGTTCGTACTGCGTGGGGACGAAAACACTGTGGCATGCTCGGCACTGGTGCAGCTTGGCACGATAGTCGATGACTTTCCGTCGAATTCCGCCGGGAGTTATGACCAGATCGAACACCCGCTTCTTTCTCGGTTTCTTTGTGCCTCGCTCAGTCGACACGTCTTTGCCGCGAACCAAATCAGTGCTCTTGCAGGTGGGACATCGTGAGCATTGAAGTTCGATCGCCTGCGAGGCTCGGAGCCTCCGATTCACGTGCTTGCGGTAGTGCTTCCTCGCAGTTGCGACGCTTCGGCGGATTGGGCCGCTCGTGCGAACGTAAACATGTTCTCGCTGGTAGTCGAAGTAGGCACATTTGTTGACCTGCGCGTAATCTGGGTGCACGAAGTTCACTTCGCCCCATGTCCGCGTGCCTGCCAACCGGTCGAGCGTCTCGACGTGCGTCACAGGGAGGGTGTTGTCCGCAGTATTCGGCAGCTCCATTCCAGCACGGCAAGTGCCGATGAAATCGGTGACCCGTTTCAGCGCCAAGCAGTCCTCCAGGTTGTACCTGATCAACTTCTGCTTCCATTGCTCATCGCGGCCAGTCTCCCATTCTCGCCGCCAGACAATGCTCTGCAGACCCGAGGCGTTTTTCTCGGTCCAGACGCATCCGAGGCACGCACCAACGTCTTTCAGGCCGTTGGAATAGCAGGGAAAGTAGAAATGGGAATATACGATCGACAAGGTATTCTCCAGCATGGAGATCGCGCGGTCCACCTGCCGCTTTCGGCCCCTCACCCGGTTTCTCATCCGTTTCAGAAACGCCTTTTCGTAGCTGCCGTAGCAGAATAGGCGGAAGTCCTCATACTGGCCGATGACGTCCAGGAATTGCATGAAGATGTGGCTTTCTTGCTCCTTGTTGTCAGCCCAGAACGAGTGGCGGACCTCCGAGGCGCCGTCGACGACGATCGCTCCAATCAGATACACATACCCGTCGTCAGGCAGCGACTCCACGTCGAAATAGACGTTCACACGGGCCAGCGTCAGATCGGGAGTACCGAAGACGTAGATCGTCTGATCCCGGATTGCCATCGCTTGGAGTTCGTGATATCGACGCTTGCTCCGCTGCACCCGGCGCCCTTTCCGGCGCGGTCGAAACGTGTACGCCAACTGTGTCAAGTTGAAAATGCCTTTCCGGTTGAGCCGGCTGATTTCTTTCTCGCCTAGACTCCGCAACAGGCTCAGACTGTCTTCTTCGACGGCCTGCTGGTGGCATCGCTGGCGGAAACGGCAGTGGGCACAGTGGTTGTTCAGCAGCAACTTGGGGGCTGAGTCGGCATCCTGCAAATCCATCAGTTCGTCGGCAAGCTGTCGAGCGCCACCGTCGTCGGACGGCAGCCGAACTGTGGTCGAACGGCACTCTCGACCGTAGTAGAAAACGCCCTTTTTCAGTGACCGACCCTGAAGGTCTGCGAGCAGGAACGCGTACAGCTCGAGGAGGCGTCTTTGCTCGGTCCGGATACCCGAGACACCAAGACAAAGGACAGGTACGTAGTGAAACTCGCCGAGCTGCGACCGGCCAGGGGTTCTTTTCAGCGCGTCGATTGTCAGCGTGAAATGCTCCGTTTCGAGGGTGGTTCCCACGAGAATCGCAGAGCCTTGCCGCAAAAGGGAACGGCTCAGGATTCCACCGTGCACGACGCGATTCGCCGGTTGCCGGGCAAGGATCTTCTCAGTTGCGTTGCGAACAACGTCAACCCGCACTTGCTCGATCAGAGCTTCGTAGTCATTTGGTGAGTGGGACTCTCCGGTCAGCAGCAGATGTCCTCTGCGTCTGCAGTCCAGATAGGACTCCACAATAGAGCGTGTAATCTTGCTGCTCATGGACCGCGACTCCCGAGAGGGTCAACAGACGGTGGGTGCGCGAAATCTCCCGTAAAACTCACTGGCGTTATGCCATCAGAATGGTGGCGCGCCAAGAAGGGGCATCGCGTTGGCCTGCGAGTGCATGAACGCACGTCGGTCGACAACCCCGAAGCAAGTTGTGTTGCAGTGCTTGGGCGCGTCGGTCGAACCAACCGAACGACGGCGGAGAAATCCTACAGGCCCTCCTGGCCAGTCTGGCCGAATCAGATTCGTGAACTGCACTGATGCGAATTCGGCAGGCCAGAATCCTGGTGTCAGCCAGGTTGTTGCCTTTCAACAGCATCCACAACTGCCGCTCGATAGCAATGCCATCCATTCGAAGCACGCTGTCGATCGATCGTTCGTTATCGTCTTCTCACAAGAATCGCCAAATGGTCACTGGGCATCCGAAGCTCCGTAAACCTCTCGCCATCGACGTCGACCTCTGCAACGAGCGGTCTCACGACGAGTTCAGCATCGGCGTCATACACGTACACAGCAGCGGCACTCGAATCAGGCCATCTGAAGCGACCGGACCTGTTTGTAACGATCCGCTCCTCGCCGAGAATCACGCCTGAGTAGAGTTCAATCGGCGTGATGGGATACATGCGACTTGAGAAATGAGGCAGTGTTTCAGGCGTATGAGACCAGGTCCAGACGACAATCAGGCCGCCATGGTCCAGAATGCGGCGCGCCATGCGAATTCGAGCACGATAGTTTCCGCTCTGGTCCCAGCCGCCGAGGCACATCGGGGAATCCAAGTGTTGCTCGACGACTTTGCTTGTCGACCACCCCTCCGTAAATGAGGGCACTTGAAGTTGCTGAATTGTGTGAGTGTGCGCCCCACCGTTACCGATCATGACTTTGTCACGACTGCGGAGATACTTCACGAGTTGCTGCTTCCACTCCTGCTGAAGGAGAATCGTACTGGAATA
>CALJUK010000858.1 GCA_937975745.1 uncultured Planctomycetaceae bacterium
AGAACCATCTGGGCCCCGGACTGCCGCAGTTGATCCGGCGAGAGCCCCTTGACGCTCCCCTGCGTTCCAACCGGCATGAATGCGGGGGTCTCGACCGTTCCGTGGGGAGTCACCCAGCGTCCGACCCGTGCCCCGGTTTGGCGATCGACGTGTTCCAGTTGAAACTCAAATGCGGGCACGAGATTTCCTTCAGATTCCGCACCCCGTCCGTCAGCTGTCTGCGCGATCGGCAATGAGCCGGGGGGAGGCGATAGCCAGAGATTTACGGCGTGGTGACTTCCTGGAGCAAACCAATGTAGGTCGAGAAGATACGGAAGATTAGAACGACAATAAAGACGGCCACCAACGACCAGATCAGCCAACCGGCAGTGGCAGCCAGGGCCTCCAGGTCTCGGCGGGCGGCCTCTTCGAACTGCGGACTGAGTCGTTCGAGTGTTTCCGGTACGGTCCCCGTTGTTTCACCCACGTAGACCATCTCGATAAACTCTCCGGGAAAGAGTGCCGACTCGCGGAGCGCGTCGGTCAGGTGTTCCCCCTCTTCGACCATGCGGCGGACAATGGGCTCTTTCCCAATAAATACGCCATTGGCCGTGGCACGAAAACTCGAAGTCACACTTTGCAGAATGGGCATTCCGGCCTGCTGCGTGAGCGCAAACGCCCAGGAAAACCGAGCAATGGCAAAAGAACGCATGCACTGGCCGACGATCGGGATGCGCATCAGCACCCTGTGGACCGTCGCCTGACCGGCCATCGATCGGGACGCAATCAGGTAGGCGATGGCTAGCGCAATCATGGAACCAAACGTGTAGGTCAACCACAACATCGCCCCGGTCGGCCCCATCAGCCCAAATCCAAGAAAGTCGATTCCATCACCGCCTGACGTATCGGCAATCATTCCCAGAACCAGAATCAACAGGGCAATGACCAGGATGGCGGCCACGAGTTGAAATGTCGGCCAGGCCAACGATCGAACAAAGTCTCGCCTCAATCGGAGATTGTTTTCGTAATGAACGGCTAGACCTGTCAGCACTTCCGGCAGGGCACCAGTCTGCTCGGCAACGTCCACCATTTCCATCATCAACGGCGGAAACGCGCCCGAAACGCGGCGGAGTGCGCTGGCAACATCGTCTCCCCGCAGCAATCCGTCGTGAACTTCCTGCAGTGCATAGCGTGCCCGCGAGTTGTGCGACTTCTCGGCGGCTAACTCGAAACTCCGCACGGTCGAAATCCCTGACCGCAGCATCGTACTGAGCGTCCGACAGACTGCCGCCAACGATTTGGAACTGATTTGAGGGCCAAACACGACTGTCTCCGCAGCAACGGGAATTCTCGACCTTGAATGACCACCCGTCGGCTATCTATCGCGACAGATGGTCCAACACAAATGTCCTGACATCGGACAGATGGAACTCGTCGGCGGCGGAAGTGGCCAGATCGTTGTCGAAGCGTCGCAGCAACCGGCCGTCAGCACCGTAAACCAGCACAGCCGGAGTCGAACTCAGTCCGATGATGTCCAGAAAATCAAGAAAGGATGTGCTCAACAGGTAATTGACCGTGACAGCCTGCTGTTTCTCCAGAAAATCCATTACTTTGGGACGATAGTGTTCCGGAGGCTTTTCCGGCAGGCCGTCGTAATCGCAGCAAAGCGTGACGAAAGTCACTTCCGACGGCGGAAACTCTTGCGCCAGTTCCACAAACTTCGGAAACTCCTCAACACAAGTCAGGCAAGTTGTCGTCCATATGTCGACAACGACCAACCGTGTCGGCCTCTCCCGAATCTCGGACTGCACGGTCTGCCAATCGGCAATCCGCAACGTCTCGGTCGATGCCTCAGTAACCGCTGCCGACGGGATGGCGTTCGGGGCGACGGACAAATCGGCAACTGGCTGCGGCGGATCCGTCACAGCAGTGGGTTCGTCGACGCAACCGGGTGCCCCGATCGCCGCCCAGATGCTGACAGCCACGATGACAGGCCAGCCGGCCGTCGACCAAGCCGTCGAGCATGTCGCATCGCCGTCCCAGTCGTCGATCTCATCGACAACGGGACGTTTCGTTTGCGACGAATTG
>CALJUK010000859.1 GCA_937975745.1 uncultured Planctomycetaceae bacterium
AGAGCAAAGTCAGATTCTCTTTTTGAAATACATCGCCACCGGTGCCGACACATTCGACAAAGCGGTGGCCCGTCATCTGGATCTCAGCCTCGACGAAGCCGCCAGTGTCCGCGCCAACGTCAACACGGCGACACAACTGGATTCGCAGGACGAATTGCACCGATCGGTCATTGAGGCGATTCGCGAGACGCTGGAAGCGGTGGCAGGCGAGATTGAACTCTGTATGCGGTACTACAAGGTCACCTTCCGAGGCAAACCATTGGACCGCGTCATTCTGCCAGGTCCGGACAGCAGTCCCTGGCTGGCTGAGTTCCTCTCCCGTCAGCTCCGCGTTCCATGCGAGGTGGGACGGCCGTTCGGGAATCTCAAGGGACACAACACAGACACGGCACTCAGCTCGAAGCCCGGTCGGTGGGCCACGGCACTTGGCCTCGCAATGAAGTGTTGATCGGATGGAACCGGCAGTGTTTCGTGTTTGAAGTCCATTTCAGGAAATTCACAACGCATTCGTACCGGATGGAAAAACGCTCCCGAATGAGCGAACCTCCGCAGGTTCATGGATCATGACAAACCATATCGATTTTCTTCCGGATTCATATCGGCAGAGCAAGCAGCTCCAGCAGAAGCAAGTCTGGCGTCGCGGCGTGCTGGCTGTGTTCATGGGAATCGTCGTGCTGGGTGGTTTGGGACAGCAGGAGATGATCCTCCGTCTGAAGCAACGGCGCAATCACGTTCGTTCGAACGTGACGCGGCTGACCGCACAAATTGAGTCGACAGACGAACTGCAGGCTAAGAAAGCCCATCTGGAATCAGTTGCCGATCTGGTAACGGTACTCCGTGTGCGCGTACTTCCTTCGAGCGTCCTCCACACGATGATCGAGCAACTCCCGCCTTATGTCAGCATCACGCGTTTGCGGTCCGAGGTGAAACAAAAGGCCCCCAAACCGAACGCTGCATCAGTGAAAGCCAGCAAGTCGACGGACGCAACCGACGGGCCTCCATACGAAATCGACCTGAAAGCACTGCGGGAACGAAGGGCGCTTCAGAACGTTTCCATTCAACTGAAGGGCATTGCTCCCGATGATCAGTCGATCTCACTGTTTCTGTCCCGATTGCTGGCCACCGGCCTGTTCGAAGACGTCACGCTGTTGTTTACCGATCGCCAAACTTACCGGGACGACACTATCCGCAGCTTCGAGATGTCACTCCGAGTGAAACAACCCGGCAGCATTGGCCCGTTAGAAACACCTCTCGGAGAGAGTCACGCCGGCAAGTCGGTTGGCCCGGTGAATGCCCTCGCCCAGAACGCCGCCCCCACGTCCAAGGTGCCGCAACAATGACTCGTAACCAACGTGAAACGTATCTGACAATCGGCGGGCTGGTCGCCATTGTCGTCGCCTTCTACGTCCTGATCCAGCGCCCCGGACAGAAGACGTCTGCCGCGTTACAGACCGAAATTGCGCAGGCACAGTGCGAGCTGAACGAAATCCCCTTGCGGCTGGCAGAGCTGAAGGCCGTCAAAGCCGACCTCGCCGCCTGTACACAGTACCTCGACGATGCGAAGCCCTTAATGCTCAGCGGAGGCTCGATCCATACTGTCATCCGGGCAGTGGCAGATTTGGCCGGTCGCCATCGCCTGAACGTGTCGCGGATCGAACCCCTGTCCCCTGAGGTTCACGAAACGTATCAGAAGGTTCCATTCCATATTCAGTTTCAAGGCCCGTTCCAGGGCGTGTTGCAGCTCATCTCCGAATTGGAGCAGAGCGAACACCTGTTCGTCATCGAGAACTTCACGATCGCCCGCGACATCCGGCAGAACGTCGCTCACGTGGACGGAGAGATGCAGTTTTCCGTTTACGCGGCCCATCCCGAGTTTAGCGGTTCTACCGAAATTAGCAGTAGTACCGGTCTCTCGCTGGTCGATAGTAATCGATAAGACATCGTCAGTCGCCCTACTATTGCTGCGCGGATTGTTCGCAACTCTTTGCGAAGAAAGAGACAACGTCATCTGAACCTCATGCTGGCGGGTCAGCCGTGCTGGACCGAATTGGGGAATGTTGCGACGTCTGCCCGATCCAGATCCCATAATTCACAAGTCTTGCAGCGACATAGAACATCATGGCACGACCGGTCGACCAGAACGCCACCACTACGACGGCAGTCCGCAATCAGAAACTCAACTGCAGGCTGGGCTCACACCAAGCCAGATCCTGAAGGTACTTCCCGTGCGAAAGTTTTACAGACAACTCGTTCACGACTTGAAAGCCAGCTGGCAGAAGACCGCGCTGCTGGCCGGGTTGTTTGCAATTGGTTGCTGTTTCTGGCTTCCGCCATTGATCCGCGCGACGGCCCATGCCTTTCAGACATCGACCGCGAAATCGCCCGCCGACGCGAAGTCGACGGCGGGAAAGTCGGCGGCGGCAAAGACGGCGGCGGTCCAAGAGAGCGCGGATTTACCCGAGGGACGGCCCATCTCCTGGAAACGATTCGCGGCGCTGCTGGCGACTGACCCACTGTCGCAATCTGTAGCCGTCGACGCGCCGACAAGGGATCCCTTTGCGATTGATCAAGATCAGTTTGCCCCCCCTATCCTGTTCGCAGAGAATGAACCGGATACCGATCTCATTGCGAAGGGGGAGGCTGCGGTTGTCGTCGGCCCCCCACGTAACCTGAAGCTAAAGACAACCGTGATCAGCGCGCGCAGGCGTGCGGCGTTGATCAACAACCAGTTGTACGAAGTTGGGCAAACCGTAACGTCGGACACGACGACCTATATTCTGGCCGAGATTCACCCCCAACACGTGGTGCTGGCCTGCGAAAACATGACCTTCGAACTGCAGCTCCCCGGGGCGACACAGAAGAACCGTATTCGGATATCACCCGTCGTTGCCGAGAACGACACGAAGGTCGTCCCCGAGCCCCCTTCATCGAATTAAGAACGTTGACCACAGCAGGGCGCGTGTCGGCCAATAGGAAACACGACCGACATGTCATGTCGCCGATTCGACATGGCGTTGACTTGAACCGGTTTCGCAATCGCATTGAACCTGTCGCTGGTCTTATTCCGCAGTCATGGATGACGGACGGAAGGCATGAACCAACAACTTCGCATCGCCGTATGGGCTCTGCTCCCGACGGCCATCCTGGGATTGGTCGCCGTTGCGATCAATCTTCTGGGAACGCCTTCGCCCGGCGCAGCGAGTCTGCATCGCCGCAGTCTGGCGCGGCTGGCACCACACTCCGCCCGCCCTTCCCGGTTGCCCGAGACAATGCTGGCGAAAGGTGACTCTTCGACAAAGGCGTTCACGGCGCCACTCGCTTCGCACGTTCTCAGTCGTCCGCAGCAGTCTCCCGCCGAGGCGCAGCCGCAGACAACTCCCGCACACGTCCCCGCCACGATTGAACCATCGACTCGGCCCCGCCGGTCGGAGCTCGCGCCGCAGCTTGCCCGCAATCTCCACTCGATCGACGGAGTCGGCACCCCACCGCACACAACGCCGCCGTCAGATTCCACATCGGAAGCCCTGCAGGCCACGCGCGACAACAAGTCCGATTCCGGCAGACTCACGCCGGTGCGCATCGCGTCCCGGAAACCGCTACGGGGACTGTTGGACGATTCGGTAGCGAGCAGTCATGCGGATCCCGAGAATGAACTCTCCGTGGCGAAACCAAGTCGCGTGCAAGACGCGGAAGCGGCATTCGCGGACGCTTCAGAGCCGCCGCGCGACCAGATTGCTCCGGTTCCCTCGGCCATCCACCTGGACATGCCAAGCGAAGGTGATTCGCCGCAACCACCTAAGGCCCGGCAACAGGCTGACCTACCACGCCGAAATGAAATGGAGATGCGAATCGCCGGCATCGAGTCGGAGGTTCGCCGACTGGCTGACGCCCGTGCTGCTGGCTCAACGGATGCGCTCGAACGGGCGACGCAAGTCCTCGAACAGCTGCAACAAAAGCAACAACTTCAGGAGATCGAGCGGAGACTCCAGGGATTGCAGTCGAACCCGTCCGTGGGAGCCGTTCCACCGATCTCCGCGCCTGCAACCGCCGGGACCGCGCCACCCCAGGCTCGGCCCGCAGATCGTAACCTCCAACCAATGCTCAAAGCGCATCCCAGCAACGAGCAAGCGGATCACTTCTCGCTGCAGATCCAGGACACCGAGATTAAGGAAGTCCTCGACATACTCGGGCAGATGTCCGGTCTGAACATCGTCGCCAGCAATGGCGTCAAAGGGACGGTGACAGCGAACCTGAAGAACGTGACGATCGAAGAAGCCCTCCAGGCGGTACTAAGATCGCAAGGTTATGAGCACGAGCAGGAGGACGACTTCATCTATGTGATGACGGCCGAGCAGGCCCTCACGCGAAAGACAATGCAACGCACGATCCTGACGCGTGTGTATCGGCCACACTACGTCAGCGTGAAGGAACTGCAGTCACTGATGACGCCCCTGTTGACGCCCGCCATCGGCCGAATCTCAGTCACCTCTCCCGCGCAGTCGGGAATCGCATCCAGTCCTTCGACAACCGGCGGTGACGAGTTCGCGCAAACCGACGCCCTCCTGGTGCAAGACTACAAAGAGGTTATCGAGCAACTTGACAAGATCCTGCTGGAGATCGACGTGCCACCGATGCAGGTCGTCATCGAGGCGATGATCCTCAGCGTCAAGCTCAGCGACAGCATGCAGTTCGGTGTCAACTTTGCTCTGTTGGGCGGCGCTCAGCGAAATTTCGCGACCAGCGGCAGTGGTGCGACGATCAATTCCCGCGTCGGTTTTCCTAACGGAACGAATCAGAATGTCGTTACGTCGGGAGCTTTTCTTGCACATACAGAAGG
>CALJUK010000860.1 GCA_937975745.1 uncultured Planctomycetaceae bacterium
GAACAGGCGGGAAATGCCGCTGCAGCTCTCAAACTGGATGAGACAGCCGCGCGGCTGGTCGACGCGGTCGAAGTCCAATTTGCGAACGGCGAGCTGACGCCAGGAGAAGTGATCGCACGGCTGGGGAGCGTACAACCGGCTGCTGCTGAAACAATGCCAATGCCGAATTCGTCGGCTGTTCAAACGGCGGCCCTCAATCCGGAAGCAACTCGCCCCGGTGGCGCTTTGCCGGCCCAGGGACAGCCTGGCAAGCCATTCGGCAAGCCGACCATCGAACCGGTCGAGCCAACTGGCTCGAATGTCGCCCAGTCGACAATGCCTCCGGGACCGGCTCCTCAAACGGTGGCTGCCCCCGTCGTCGAGGAGAACCCCTTCGCCATGGCTCGTCCGGAGGCTCCTGAACTCACAGTGGTTCATCCGGAGCAGATCGCGTCGGCGATGGAACTGTACGAACTGGGGATGCAACAGCTCAGCAACGGCCAACATCAGGCGGCCTACGAGTCCTTCCTGGCTGCATATCAGTCGGGCCAGCGGTTGGATGGTTATCGCGAACAACAGTTGCAAGACCTGTTGAGAGAGTTGGCACCCAAACGCCGCGGTGGAGTGACACTGGCTTCCAATGCGGCCTCTGCTGGTGCACAACCCTACGATGAATTGCCGTTGGGTGCGGAAGCCGACAGAGGGCCATTGGACGTGGCTGAGCAACAGCAGGCACTCCGTTTCTCACGGGTCCGTACAGAAGTCCTAAATGCAATCTTCAAGGCGGAACGCCTGAGGGAAGAGAATCCGGATCGGGCGTTGTCCGTCATCGACGAGACAATGGCGGTCGTCGAACAATCTGAACTCAGTCGCGAAAATATCTCGCTGCTCGTCGGGTCACTGCTGAAGTCTCGCGGTTCGATCGAGTCTTACATGTCCCAGCGCGAGCCGATCGTCAATCTGAAGCGGCAGAACGAAGAAGTCAAACGCCTGATCGAGATCAATCAGCAGCACAAGTATCGCGTGGAACAGGAAGTTGCCGAACTGGTCGACAAGTACAACGACCTTATGAAGCAACGCCGCGACGCGGACGCTGATTTTGTTGCGAAGCAGGCCAAAGAACTCGATCCGGAGAATCCGGTTGTGGTTACGCTGGAGTGGAAGGCGAAATTTGCCCGCCGCAACGCCAGCAACCAGGAACTGATTTCTGCCAAGGAGGAAGGCTTCTGGCAGGCATTGGATGAAGTGGAACAAGCGGCCATTCCGTTCTACGGCGACCCGATCCAGTTCCCGGATGCGAAGGAATGGGCCGACCTGACAAACCGTCGCAAGAAGTATGCCGGCGACAATCGCCGCCGGACTGAGGGTGAAAAACGCATCGAGGAAGCCCTCTCGCGGCAGATTTCGATGCACTTCGACAACACCCCACTGAACGACGTCATCGCCCATATCCCGACTGTCGCCGACGTGAATGTTGTTCTCGATCGGCAGGGATTGGAAGAAGAAGGCGTCACCAGCGACATTCCCATTACGATCGACGTCGATGGGATCCGTCTGAAGAGTGTCTTGAATCTCGTTCTCGAACCGCTCAACTTGTCCTACACAATCAAAGACGAAGTGTTACAGGTCACCAGTCGGATTCGCCAGCAGGGCGATTTGATGGTGACAACGTACCCGGTGGCCGACCTCGTTGTTCCCATCCCCAATTTCGTCCCCAGCGGTGGCGTGGGGATGCAGAGCGACGGTTCGGCGATGAGCGGCTTCGGGACCTACAGTGTTCCTCCGACAACGGGTGGAATCCAGGGGCGGTCTGGCCAGATGTTCCAGGTCGCGGACCCGGTGGGTTCGAACGGCTACGATCCGTGGGCCAGTCCTGGCATCCAGGCACAAAACTCGGGCGGTTCCGCAACGGTCGACTTCAACTCGATTACCGACTTGATCGTGTCGACTGTTGAACCGAACTCCTGGGAAGAATTTGGCGGCAATGGCTCGGTCCGGCCGTTCGAAACAACGTTGAGTCTGGTGATTCGGCAGACCCAGAAAGTGCACGACGAAATTGCCGATCTGCTGGAACAGCTGCGCCGATTGCAGGACCTGCAGGTCACCATCGAAGTCCGCTTTGTGACGGTCTCGGATACCTTCTTCGAGCGAATCGGGATCGACTTCGACTTCAACATCAATGACACAATCGGTGATCCCAAAATCAACAACCAGGGAACCGCTCTGCAGGAGTTTGGTACGCCCCTCTTCGGGACAGGCAACCAGCAGGGAACAACGGGTGGAAACACTGGTGGTACCGGTGGAGGAACCGGCGGCACAACGGGTGTCGGCGGTATCGGTGGCGGCCCGATGTCACAGAACCTTCTCTCGCTGCTTGGTGCCAGCCAATTCGGTGGAAACCAGGGGGGGAACACCGGAGGAAACGTCGGCGGAAATACCGGTCAGCAAGGCCAGCAGGGTCAGCAAGGCCAGCAAGGACAGCAAGGACAGTCGGCAGGTGGAAACGGGCCCTTCCAACCGGGACCACTGCTGAACTTGATCGACCGGGATAACCAGCGTGGAACAATTGTTGGCCTGGGAGCCAACGGTCAATTCAATCCCAATCTGGATATTGCCTTCCAGCAGGGATCTTTCGATATCGGTGTTCCGGACTTCGGTAACTATAACCCCAATGCCGGCATGCAGGTCGGAATGGCCATCCTGAGTGATATTGAAGCCTTCTTCTTCATCAATGCTGCCCAGGGCGACCAGCGAACGAACCTGTTGTTCGCTCCGAAGGTCACGCTGTTTAACGGCCAGACGGCCACCGTGCAAAGTACGGCCCAACGACCGTTCGTCACCAGTCTGATTCCGGTTGTCGGTTTCTTCTCGGTTGGGTTCCAACCCCAGATTACGGTCCTTTCCGAAGGTGTCACGATGTCGGTCCAGGCGGTCATCTCCGCAGACCGACGCTTCGTACGACTGACCGTCATTCCCTCGTTCACGGTCATTACCGACGTGCAGACGTTCTCCTTTGTCTCCGGCGGAGGTGGTGGTGCCGGCGGTGGTAACCAGGGTGGTGGCGGTAACGTGGGTGGTGGTGGCAACCAAGGTGGTGGCTTTGGTGGCGGCGGCGGCGGTGGCTTTGGTGGTGGTGGCTTTGGTGGCGGCGGCTTTGGTGGTGGCGGCGGCGCTCAGGCAGGCTTCGGCGGGATCGGCGGCGGTCCCGAGGCTCGCAACTTGTTGTCACTTCTTAGCCCCAACCAGTTTGGCGGCAACCAGGGTGGTGGCGGAAACTTTGGCGGAGGCGGTGGAAACTTCGGCGGTGGTGGCGGAAACTTCGGCGGTGGTGGCAACCAAGGTGGTGGCAACCAAGGGGGTGGCGGAAATGTTGGTGGTGGCGGTGGAAACATCACACTGCAACAGCCTGTCTTCGAAGTTGTCAACGTGACCACCACGGTCAGCGTGCCCGACGGTGGAACCGTTCTCCTGGGTGGCGTTAAGCGGTTGAGAGAAGGACGCAACTCAGCGGGTGTTCCGATTCTCAACAAAATCCCCTACATCAGCCGACTGTTCACCAACAGTGGTGTCGGCCGTGAAACCGAAAGCCTGATGCTGATGGTCACTCCCCGGATCATCATCCAGGAAGAGGAAGAAGAATTGCTGGGAATCCCGCTGTAAGACAACGGGTAGGTTGGGCTCTCCAAAATCAACCAGCCGTCGTACAGCAGACATGAATATCTCAGGGCTGAGCCGTCGCGGGTTGGCGGGCAATTCGCGGCGGCTCTTTTATGCGCGATCGACTTTTCGACCGTCGAAGCAGCGGGACGGCAGGACAATGCATGTCTGAGCCGGCGTTGCAGCGGGGACTTTGCCGGTACCCGTTCTTGGGGGGACGTCGCTGGTACGACGGTGTGGCCGGGTCGGCCAGGCTGCCTTATGCCAGAATGTCGTGAACGATGTTCCCTTCGACGTCGGTCAGGCGGAAGTCACGCCCTTGAAACCGATAGGTCAGCCGTTCATGGTTGATGCCCAGTGTATGCAGGACCGTCGCATTGAGATCGTGAATGTGGACGGGATTTTCGACGATATTGTAGCTGAAGTCGTCGGTCTCGCCGTACACAATCCCCGACTTAACGCCACCGCCAGCCATCCACATGGTGAAGCACCGCGGATGATGGTCGCGGCCGTAGGTCTCTTTGGTGAGCTTGCCCTGGCAATAGACCGTGCGGCCAAACTCTCCCCCCCAGATGACCAGGGTGTCGTCCAGCATGCCACGTTGTTTGAGGTCCAGTATCAATGCGGCTGAGGCTTGATCGACGTCGCGGCATTGGTTGCGGATGTCGCGCGGCAGATTGCCGTGTTGATCCCAACCACGAATGAATATTTGAACGAACCGGACGTCCCGTTCAGCGAGCCGCCGGGCAAGCAGGCAAGAACTGGCAAATGTTCCCGGTTCACTGACGTCGGGCCCGTACATGTCCAGGATATGCTTGGACTCTCCCGAAAGATCTGTCAACTCGGGGACAGAGGACTGCATGCGGTAGGCCATCTCGTATTGTGCGATCCGCGCCTGGATCTCGGGATCTTGGTCGCGCGAGAATTCGCGTTCGTTGAGTGCCGCCAACCCGTCCAGCATGCGTCGTCGCACACTGCGATCGACTCCAGGGGGATTCGAGAGGTACAGCACCGGATCGCCATCGGATCGAAGACGCACACCCTGGTGACGTGATGGCAGGAAACCCGACCCCCACAGCCGGGAGTATAACGCTTGCGCCTGCTGCCGCCCCGACCAGCTGGCGAACAAGACGACAAATCCGGGGAGATTGTCATTCATTCGGCCCAAGCCGTAGGAGAGCCAAGCTCCCATGCTGGGCCGTCCCGGAAGCTGTGAACCCGTCTGGATGTAAGTGATGGCCGGATCGTGGTTGATGGCCTCCGTATGAACTGTCTTGATGATGGCCAGTTCGCCAGCGATGGACGCCGTATGGGGCAGAAGTTCGCTGACCCAGGCTCGTGACGGTCCGTATTGGTTGAATCGGAACATTGAGGGGGCGATCGGCAGTCGGGCCTGTCCCGATGTCATCGTTGTGATGCGCTGTCCCATCCGGACGGAATCGGGCAGATCCGCGTCAAACATGTCCTGCAGTTTGGGTTTAT
>CALJUK010000861.1 GCA_937975745.1 uncultured Planctomycetaceae bacterium
GGCGTGCCGCGTCTGAGCCTGGACGGCGCGCAGGCGCTGGTGACGCTGACCGGGGCGTCGATCGCCCTGATTCCCTGCTTGGCACTGCTGCGCGGTTGTCACCAGGTCGCCTCGGTCAATCGGTTCCAGACCGCGCAGGCGGTGACGGGCAACCTGGTCATCTGGGCGAGCATACTCCTCGGTTTCAACCTGTGGTCGGCCGTGGCCGTCGCCGCCGTGAAACTGTTCTGGGACGCCGCAATCGCCTTCATCGCGTTTCCGCGCTTCTTCGAACGATTTCGGCAACCGCCTAAAAGAAAGACCCTTGCCTGGAGCGAGGAGATTTGGCCTCTGCAGTGGAGACTCGCCGTGCAGGGCGTTTTCGGTTACTTCGCCTCGTCGATCTTCGTGCCGGTGATGTTTCACTACTACGGTCCGGCGACGGCGGGGCGGATGGGACTGACCTGGACGGCCCTGACGACCTTGCAGTTTTCGGCCATCGCCTGGGTCTCGACCCGCGCGCCAAAACTGGGAACGCTGGCCTCGCAGCGCAAGTTTGCCGACCTCGATCGAATGTTCAAACGAGTGACGGTCGTCTCGTTCCTCCTGCTGGCCGCCGGTGCCGCGGTGTTCGTCGGCTGCGTCGCGCTGCTCAATGCCGCGGCCGACGAATCGCAATGGCCGCGGTCGGTTCCGGCCGTCGTCGGCGACGTTTCGAAATTGCTTGCCTCGCGCATGCTGCCGCCGCTCCCGACGATTGTCTGTCCCGTCATGAATCGCGATTCGTCAGAGAGCAGAAATCTCGCGAGTTCTGCGACGTCGTCGGGCGTTCCAATCCGACCCAGCGGTGTCGACTCGACGATGCGATCGAGTACGGACTGGTCGACACCATCGAGAATTTCGGTTTCGATCAGACCCGGGGCGATGGCGTTCACACGAATGTTGTGTTCGGCAAATGCCTCCGCCGTACTTTTGGTAAAACCCGTCACACCGGCTTTGCTGGCGGCATAGGCAATCGAGTTTGGACGAGGCCGCAAGGCAGAAATCGACGACATATTGACGATCCGGCCGAATTGCCGCTCGATCATCTGCTGCTTGACGGCCCAGGTGACCAGAAAGACGCCGGTCAAGTTGCAGGCGAGAGTTCTGTTCCACAGTTCCAGGTCCGTCTCTTCGTGGGTGGCGTAGTAGAAGACACCCGCATTGTTGATCAGGAGATCAACTGGCCCGAGCTGCTTCTCGACGGTCTCCACCATTGTCTGGACCTGGGTTTCGTCCGACACGTCTGCCCGGACAGCGATAGCCGTGTGGCCCCCAGTCTGCAGCGTCCGGACAACATCGTTGGCGGCATTGGCATTGGAGCGATAATTCACCGCAACGCGGGCACCATGACGGGCCAGCATTTCGGCACAGGCCCGACCGATCCCACGAGAGCCTCCCGTGACTAACGCCGTCTTGCCCGAGAACTCCTGTTCGGTCATGTGACACGTTCCTAAGGTGTGATGTCAGTGCGGGTTGCCAATGGCTGGGGCGACGGATGAGGCACCGCCAGTGGAGTCACCCACAGGGCTCGACCAGTTGGCAGCTTGCTATCTGGGCAGCAGGAAACCGCTATGGGGTGACAGTCAACTGGTTGTCGACCTCACGCACGCCTGGTTCCAGGCGGGTCAACAACTCGGCCAATCGGCGCGTCTCTTCGCTGTCGACTTCTCCCCGCAGGACAACTTTGCCAGTGCTGTCGGTGTTGATGAAGAGCGACTTGATCCGCGAATCTCGGGTGACCAACCGATCAAACTTCTGCTGCAGCGCAATCGAGACCTCGGGGCGCGGGAATGAGGCGTAGTCGAACGCGATACGCAACTGAGGGCGAAACTGAGGGACGCTGCTCCCGGTCTGATTCGGATTGAACTCGCCGAAGGACTCGCCCGTCCGCCCTTGGCCTGTAGAGGTGAAATTCGGTGTCGTGGAGCGGGGGTTCTGGTTGCCGGCGGCCTGATTTCCGACGAAGCGGCCTGTTGAATCATTCCGACCAACGAAGGTGCTGGCCGTTCCGCTTCCCGTCCCGACGCCCTGCGTTCCCCCTCCGATCGCCCCGGGGGTTGAGAGTCCTCCCGACCCGAATCCGGAGGTCGACAGATTCTGCGTGGTAACACCCAGGGTAGAGCTCCTCCCGACCGATGACCCGCGAAGGTTACTACCGATTTGTCCGGCCGGTCCGCTGCTGCCGAACAGACTCGTCGACTGAGCTAGAACGGAATCGGAGGAGAGCAGGCAAACCGCCACTGCGCCGAAAACGGCGGAGAGGAATCGGCGGCGGATCAATGTGTCGAGCA
>CALJUK010000862.1 GCA_937975745.1 uncultured Planctomycetaceae bacterium
TACTTCCCCGCAATCCACGTCAGTCGAGGCCAGCGGGAACTGTCGCGATCTGGGACACAGTTTGTTTTGGCTGTCCGAACAGGATTCAGGAGGAATCGCATGTCGTCGTACCAAGATCCCCAATCGCCGTTTGTTCGCAATTGCCGAGCCATGTGGAGCACCATCACGGTCCATCTGGCAGCCTATCCAGACCTCTACCTCAGCTGGGCGCTCATGCTCACAGTCGTCCTGCTGTATCAACTCTTGCAAACGCAGTGAGTCGACCGACGCCCGAATCATGTGAATGGACCTCACGCTCCCCCCAAGGAAGGAAGTCATGAAAATCGAACTTCGCAGTCTCTCGGACATCAAGCCGTACGATAACAATCCCCGCGTCAACGACGGTGCCGTCGATGCGGTGGTGGCCAGCATCAAGGAGTTTGGATTCCGGCAACCGATCGTCGTCGACGAAGAAGGAGTGACCATCGTTGGTCACACCCGCCTCAAAGCGGCCCAGAAGTTGGGGCTGGAACAGGTCCCCGTGCATGTGGCGACCGACCTGACGCCAGCCCAGATCAAGGCGTATCGGATCGCCGACAACCAGACCGCCAACTTGGCCGAGTGGGATCGCGACCTGCTGCCGCTCGAACTGGCCGATCTGCAGGAACTCGACTTCGATCTCGGTCTGCTCGGTTTCGATCAAGACGAACTGGCCAAGTACCTGAAGGCCGACCTCGCCGAGGGGCAGTGCGATCCGGACGATGTGCCGGCACCACCAGATGAGGCCATCACACAACCGGGCGACCTCTGGCTCCTCGGCAACCATCGCCTGCTGTGTGGCAACAGCGGTAGCGTGGCCGATCTGGACCGGCTGTTGGATGGTCAGCCAATCCATCTCTGCAACACCGATCCGCCCTACAACGTGAAGGTCGAACCCCGTTCGAACAACGCCATCGCGGCCGGACTGTCATCTTTCGCAGGAAACAGGCACCACCAGAAGTTCGATGTCGAGCGGCATCCGGAGAAGTCCAAACCGACTCAGAAACAGCTGCGGGCCAAGGATCGTCCCCTGGCCAACGATTTCGTCAGCGACGACGAGTTCGATCGTCTGCTCGATGCCTGGTTTGGCAACATCGCCCGCGTGCTGGTCCCCGGTCGTGGATTCTACATCTGGGGCGGCTACGCCAACCTGGGCAACTATCCCCCGTTCCTCAAGCAGCATGGTCTCTACTTTTCGCAGGGGATCGTGTGGGACAAGCAGCATCCGGTGCTGACGCGCAAAGACTTCATGGGGGCCTTTGAGATCTGCTTCTATGGCTGGAAGGAGGGTGCCGCCCACACCTTCCTGGGGCCCAACAATGCCACCGACCTGTGGCACGTCAAGAAGGTCAATCCGCAGTCGATGGTGCATCTGACGGAGAAGCCCGTCGAACTCGCCATCCGCGCCATGCAGTATTCGTCGCGACCGGGTGAGAACGTGCTCGATCTGTTTGGCGGATCGGGGAGCACACTGATCGGGGCTGAGCAGACAGGTCGTAACGCGTTCCTGATGGAACTCGACACGCTCTACTGCGACGTCATCGTCAAACGCTGGGAAACATTCACGGGTCAACAGGCCGAACGGATTCCCGCCACGGAGGCCACAGTATGCCAGGCCGGTTGAAGAAGCCCTGCAACCATCCGGGTTGTGGACGGGCCACGACAGGTCGGTTCTGCGACGCACACCGTCAGCGGCGTGTGGAGTATCGGGGGACACCGGCCGAAAGAGGCTACGACGCCCATTGGCGTCGATTGCGGGCCGTCCACCTCGAAGAACACCCGGTGTGCGAAGACTGCCTTGAGCAGGGTCGTCTCAACGATTGCCACCTGGAAGTCGACCACGTGATTCCGATCAGTGTTCGACCGGATCTGAGATTGGATAGCAACAACCTGAGGACGCTGTGTCGCCGACATCACGCCCAGAAGACACGCAGAGACCAGGACGGCCAGGAGTACGGACAGCAGCGCTGAAGCCCCCCTGGGGGGGGATGTGAAGTCTACAGAATGAGCCCATTACCACGCGGTCCCCGTCACGCGCGCCGCCGCGAATTTGGGCATGGGGGGTCTCGCCCCGAGGGAGGCAGGAACTATGACTCGCGGACGCAAACCCAAGCCGACCACGCTCCGGATCCTGGAAGGGAATCCCGGCAAGCGGTCACTCAATGACAGGGAACCGGTTCCACCGGAAGGACTCCCCGAATGTCCCGACTTTCTGGACGATGAGGCCCGGGCCGAGTGGTTTCGGATGACGCCCCTGCTGTCCCAGATGGGACTCCTCAGCCGGGCCGACCGATCGGCGCTGGCCGCTTACTGCACCGCCTACAGCCGCTGGGTCCGCGCTGAACTGCAGGTCCGGAAGTTTGGCGAGATCGTGAAGTCTCCCAACAAGGGCTTTCCGATGAAGAGCCCCTATCTGACGATTGCCGATCAGGCACTGGAGATGATGCGGAAGCTGATGGTCGAGTTTGGCCTGACTCCCTCGTCCCGCAGCCGGATCCGGGTGTCGGATGCCGAGGCCGGCAGCGAATTCGAATCGTTCCTGGAGGCCAGCTAATGCCAGGCTCCACCGAACGGATGGCGCAGGCCCGGCGGGAGGGCTGGATCGAGTGGGTCCGGACCGACGCTGACGAGAAGGCCGTCGCCCAGGGCTATCGCTTCGACATGGCGGCCGCTGAACGTGTGCGGGAGTTCTTCCTGCGGTTTCTGCGGCATTCCAAGGGGGACTGGGCCAACCAGCCGTTTGAACTGCTCGACTGGCAGTGGGAGCAGGTGATCGCACCGCTGTTTGGCTGGCTCCGTCCGGATGGAACGCGGCGTTATCGTCGGGGCTACATCGAAGTCCCCAAGAAGAACGGCAAGTCGACTTTGTTCTCGGGACTGAGTCTGTATCTGCTGACGGCTGACGGCGAACCGGGCGCCGAGGTCTACAGTGCGGCCGTGGATCGGGAACAGGCTTCAATCGTGTTTCGAGAGGCGGCCAACATGGTCGAGGCCTCGTCGCAGTTGTCGGCCCACCTCGATGTGATCCGGTCGACGAAGCGGATCACGTTTCCCCGGACACGGTCGTTCTATCGGGCGCTCTCGGCCGACGTGTCGGCCCAGGAAGGTCTCAACGCGCATGCTGTGCTGATCGACGAACTCCATGCCCAGAAGACACGCACTCTGTGGGATACGCTCCGATATGCGGGCGCTTCCCGCCGCCAGCCACTCCAACTGGCGATCACCACGGCCGGTTTCGACAGGCATTCCATCTGCTGGGAGCAGCATGAGTACGCCCGGCAGGTCTTGGACGGGACTGTCGAGGATCTCTCGTTCTTCGCACTGATCGCAGCCGCCGCACCCGAGGACGACTGGACCGATCCGGAGGTGTGGCGGAAGGCCAATCCCAGCTTCGACATCACAATCGATGCGGAACAATTCGCCGAGGACTGCCGGGAAGCGCGGGAATCCCCCGCCAAGGAGAACTCCTTCCGCCGTTATCGCCTCAATCAGTGGACCGAACAGGAGACACGCTGGCTGTCGCTCGAGAAGTGGGACGCCTGCAATGAGGATCCGGGAGATCTCTACGGGCGGGTCTGCTACGCCGGGCTCGATCTTTCCAGTACGACCGACCTGTCCGCCCTGGCCCTGGTCTTTCCGGGTGACGACCGGTTTGACGTTCTGATGCGGTTCTGGGTGCCGGAAGAGGGAGCCCGCCAACGCGAACACCGGGATGGAGGGCATCAGGATGGCCGCGTTGCTGGCGGT
>CALJUK010000863.1 GCA_937975745.1 uncultured Planctomycetaceae bacterium
GCGGAAAGTGGTCGGATGCCAGATGGCCATGAGGTCACGGCACTCGCTTAAATGGGGCCGCGCTCCAATGAGCGCGGAAAGGAGCCCGACCGGCAATTCCCCGCCGGAGAATTCGACCAGCTTCAATGGGGCCGCGCTCCAATGAGCGCGGAAAGCCCGTCGCCGTAACTCCTGAACTGGCACCGCACCAGAGGTGCAAATGCGAGAGGCGGCGGGAATTGGGGGCCGTCGGCCGAACTCGTAAATGCTGTGGTCTCCTTTATTTCGGGAATGCGAGCGGTCCCCGGATTTTCGACACCACCTCGCCGCTCGCGGCACGAAGTGGCACAACAAATCGGCAGCCGTCGCTCAACTTATCGAGTGACGAATACCGGATACGTGGTCATCTCTCCCGTCAGCACGCGGGCCAACAGTCGAGCCTGGATCTCTAACATGCGTCGATAACTGACACGATACCCAAACAACGGGTGCGTGGCCAGTGCGTCCATCCGCTGTTCGTAGGCGCGGAAGAAGGCCTTGCGGCCGTCGGGTGTCAGCGCGGTCGACTGACCGGCGCGAATGAAATCCTTGGTTGTAATCATGCGTGTGTTGATGGCCGTCAGAACGGCCGAGTCGGCAATGAGCGGTCGGAACGGTTCCATCAGGTCCAAGGCCAGTGACGCCCGGCCGAAACGCGGCTGATGGTAGAAGCCCCAGAACGGATCAAAGCCGACGGCATGGCAGGTGACCGTCAGGTCCTTCGCCAGGACGCTGTACGCCAGCGACAGCAGAGCATTGACAGGGTCGCGCGGCGGACGGCGGTTGCGGCCGTTGAAGTCGAAAGTAAGAAACGCCGGATCACTCACCGGTTGCCCGTTCTCGTCATCCATTGGGCTTTCGTCGTCCCGTTCCACTTTCACCATGCCGGCAAAGTTCTGGAAGTAGATGCGGGCCGCCATCCCCTCGATGCCGAGAAGTTCGTCCAGCGACTGGGCTTGTTCGGACTCGTCGCACATGCACTTCATTAAGTCGAGCGAACGTCTGGGGGGCTCGATGTGGTTGCGTTGCAGAAGTGTCCGCTGGTTGCGAATCTTGCCGGCCACCAACGCCCGCGCGAGACTCAGGCAGAAGGAAGGCCGATCGGCCATGCGGAACTGCTCTCGCCGCAAGAAGACATTCTTCAATCCCAGGCTTTGGGTTGTGCCATAAAACCAGGCTCCCTGCGAGAAGTAGGCGATGGGAATTTCCGCGCGGCAGAGTTGTTGAACCGCTTGAGTCGTGAGTTGCACGTTCCCCATCAGGTTCAGTTGGCAGATGTCGTTCAGGCGGACCTCCTGCACCACCTTGTCCTTCTCTTTCACCTTCAGAACGCCGCTCGAAACTCCAACACGCAACCCCTGCTTGTTGAGGTACAGCGAACGCTCTTCATCGCGGGCCGCCACCAGTCGCCGGATTTCGCCGTGGCTGTTTCCCGTATTGGCCGACGCTGTTGGCAGTGAGTCGACTTCAAACAGTGTCTGCTGCCTGAGTGGGCCGTGTCCGACGGGCGAGTCGTCACAGGCGGATGTCTCGTCCGGAAGGCAGATACCGACGAGAGAACAACGCGGACACTTGGGGCTGTCAACCAACGGTGGAGGAATTCGGCCGGCAGCGGCCAAGTCTCGCGCTTGCTGCAAGGCTGTCAGAGTTTCCGTGACAAGGGGCTCGTCGATCGCAATTCGCACGCGCTGCTTCGTCGCCACGTAGTAGATGATGGCTTCTTCGCAGATGTAGCCGTTGTCCCGCAGCACCAAAGCCTGCACGCCCAGCTGGACGCGGTCGGTGTCCCAGACGGTTGGCAGCCCTTCGGCATCGGTGTAAGGCTTGCCCCGTTTGTAGTCGACCGGAGTGACTTTTCCGTCGGCGGCCTCCACGACATCCAGCTTGGCAATCAGGCCGTGCGTGTCGCTCGAAAGCGAAACCGAACGGGAATGCAGGCGGTCTTCTTCGGAGAGATCATCGGCCGAGGGGAGATCGCCCTTGCCCGAATCGACCCGGGTATGCCGAATGGCACCTTCGACGGTTTCCTGGTTGTGGACGAAGACACCTTCGACCCATTCGTAAAAGAACAGCCGTGGGCAGTAGACAAACTCGTTGAGCATGCGGGCCGGCACGTACTCGGGAAGTGGCGAGGCGGCCTGGCCGTCCGGGGTCAGTGCGGCAGCGTTTGGCAGCGATGACTGTGGCGTTTGTTGAAGCATGGAAGCACCTTTCGGGCATACCCGTTGGTTGCTCCATCAGACACGGGAGGGGGAACGTAACGTCGACGTCCTGTCAGCGCGTGAGGATTTCAGACGACGATGCAGGGGGCGTCGATGGGAGAATACGGAACGCCGATGGCCGAGATGACACGCTCACCGCGCCCCGACGACGGGCCGAGATTGACGAACAGCACCTGGTCGACATCGTGTTTGATGATCTGCCCCAGGATATGGCGGCAGCGGGCCAGGTCAATCGGCGTGAACTGGCACTCGAAGACCGAGTACTGCAGATGGTCGCCGAAGTCCCGCATGGTCTTGTAGACCTTGCGAAGGCGTTTGTCGTCGCAGATGTCGTAGCAGACGAGATAGGTGTTGCGCACGGCTGGACCCCTGTGATTGGGGAAGAGTGGTCCAACCTCCGTGATCGAGACGGCAGATAATGCCAACGGCAGACGTGAATGTCCGGAGAAGGCAAGTTGCCGCGTGATGCGGGCACTCCGTGGCCAAGTGTATTCTAAACGGGCGCGAGTGCAGTTCAAGGAAAAACTGGGGTTGCGGCCGATTCGGTGGTTATCGACGAGCAACGCTGCAAGCAGTGAATGTGTCCGGTCGCCCACGGCCTGCCGGCAGAGTCCATTTGAGAACCGGTTGGTGGCGAGTCCTCGGTCCGGCATGTTTTGGGCCAAGAAGTGTGGCGCGAAGATGAAGCACACAAAGGACTCTGAAACTGGAAATGGAGAAGCGACCGACAGACCGCAAACGTGCGGAAGCCGACGCGCAGATCGTGAAGCGATGTGGAATGATTCTGAGTTGTCAAAGAGCGGTGTGCGGGCCGCAGAGAGGGGCGGTTAGTCAGCGATTGCCATCATGGGCCATCAGGCCAAGTCCGCAATGCCGGCCTGCGCCGATAGCCAGCGGTCCGGGCAACTGCAAGTCATCCTTGAAGTGAATGCTGAGATGGACGGCAGTTTGCGTGGCGAGGTGATCCGGCCGAAAGTAGCCGGCAGGCTTCTTATCCTTGCCATATTTGTGTGCCGAGAGCGATTTGCGGAATCGCGAATAGGCCGACCATTGAAAATCACATGGTTGATCGACGCCGGATTGCTCAAGTGCCGCTTCGATGAGTCGGCGGGTCTTGGCAGGTTTGCGATCATCGTGTCCGGGGAGGATAACGGGCGTCACGCTATTCCAGGTGTTGGATAGGTTGGTGTAGCATTCGATTACACGGTCATGTTTGACCGGAACCAGCGAAGGCGGGCCATTCTCGCCGAATTCGTTGCCGTTCAGGGGTTGCAGTTGATGTCCGGCCAAACGCATTGCGAGGTGATTGAGCACTTGGTCATCGCCTACAGGGGCGGTCACCATGACACGGCGTACCAACTGGTCGGCATGCTGGCTTCCCAATGTTGGCAGTGGCAGATAGGAGAACTGGCGGTGCGGTTCCGAAGTGGATCTGTGGTGCCCGGCCACGTAACGATCGAGCCACTTTGCATCGCATCCGGGCGGCGAGTGCTTTTGCATAGTCTGGATCGCCAAATGGCGGACCATGCCCGCAAGATGAATGAGTCTCCGCTGTGAGTAAGCACAAAAAGAGCCGTCATCGTGCCGCAATTCAAAGACTGCAAACGGGCGCGGCAGTGGATCGTTGGCGCGGCGGTAGCCAATACAATTGAACGTCGTCAGCGGTGGCACAGGGGAGAACGTACCGCCGGAGGTTCGCCGCAGGAACGCATCGTACCTAGCCTGGAGCGCG
>CALJUK010000864.1 GCA_937975745.1 uncultured Planctomycetaceae bacterium
CGCTTGACGAACTGGTCGTCGTGAAAGGCGGAAACAATGACCACGGGTGTCGGTCGAATGGACCGAATTTTCCGGGCGGCTTCCAGGCCATCCATGTCGGGCATCTTGATGTCGGTGATGACCAGATCCGGTGTCGTCTCGCAGCAGCGTTCGACCAATTCCCGACCGTTGGCAGCCGTCGCCACGATGGTGTGACCGAATTCAGCGAGTGTTTCGCCCAGGTCGGCCAGCAGTTCTGGCTCGTCTTCGGCGATGGCAATCCGCAGCGATTCTGTCATGTGATGGCTCGTGGTAGGGTAATCACAACTTCGGCTCCTGGTTTGGAGGGCACGACCAAGTCGACGTGTCCGCCATGCTCTTCGACGGTTCGCTTCACGATGGCCAGCCCCAAACCGGTCCCGTGCGTCTTGGTTGTCACGAACGGTTCAAACGCACGTTCGGCTTGATCGGGCGAAAATCCCGGGCCGTTGTCTCGCAAGGAAATCCGCCAAGCCCGTTGCTCGCCCAACTGCGCCGCTTCGAAGCCGACGTCGATTTCGACTCTGTCTTGGCAGGCAGCCAACGAGTTCTCCAGAAGGTTGCGAATGGCGTTTCGCATCGTGAAACGATCGATCTCGCAGATCGGCCGAACCGTTTCGTCAGGATAGCGGAGAACCGCATCGCGATCCTTCCGATCGATCGTCAACTGATCCCACGCATCGCTAATCAACTGCCGGACGTCTGTTCGTTCCTTCCGCAGTCGTAAGGGGGCTGCATACTGGCGGACATCTTCAAATAGTTGCTCCACGTCGCGCTGGGCGGCCAACGCCGCGTCGATCAGCTCGAGCAGATCCGGTCGGTCCGCAATCCTTCGCCCCAGTCTCCTCAGGTTGGCCTGGCTGCGGGACAGCGCGTTACGGCTTTCGTGTGTCAGACCGGCCATGGCTTGGCCGATGGCCGCCAGCCGTTCGGATTGAAGGAGCCGGTTCGCCAATCGACGACGTTCTGCCAATCGCCGGAGGCTGGCACGCAACGCTTCGGGGTTGATCGGTTTGAGGAGGTAGTCGGTGGCACCCAATCGCAATGCTTCGATGGCTGAGTCCATGTCGGCATGGCCCGTGATGATAATGACGTCTGCCTGGGGGACAGCCGACCGGAACCGCGGCAGGACCTGCTCGGCCAATCCGTCGGGCAACCTCCGATCCAGCAGAATGACATCCTTCTCTGAAAGGGTTTGGATTGCAAACGCCGCCGCCGCCGTCGACACCGACTCGACCGAATACCTGTCGAGTTCCAGAATGTCGCGCAGATTCAGGCAGGTGTCCTCGTCGTCTTCGACAATCAGCAGATTGAGGGACAGGTCAAGCATCGCGGTGTGAGAGCTGCCGAAGTGTTTGCAAGAGTTTGGGAACGTCGAACGGCTTATAGCAAACGCCATCTGCGCCGGCTTCGAGGGCGTCTTCGACCAGCCGACTCATTTCGTCCCGGTCGCAGGTGATGAGCAGCGTGCGCGCGTTGGGAACAGACTCACGAACGCGAGCGAGAACGCTTCGACCATCTCCCCCCGGAAGCTTCATGTCGATCAGGATGACCTGAAAATCCTGTCCCTCCAGACGATCGGTGGCCTCTTGTTCGTTGCCGGCGAGACAAATCCGGTAACCGTTTTCCCGCAGGAGGTCCCACAGGTTCTGGCATAAATCGTGGTCGTCGTCCACCACCATGACCAGCGGCTGCTGCGTTGCCTCGCCCAGCAATGGGAGTAACTTGGACAGATCGACCGGCTTGGAAAGCACCTGCCAGGCGCCGGCTTGCAACGCCTCGCTCGATGTTTCCGGATCAGAATAGGCCGTGACGAGCATTGCAACCGTCCCTGAGCGAAGTTTGCGAATTTCGCGGTACAGTGTCAACCCGTCCATCCCCGGCATCTTCAAGTCCAAGAGTGCCACGTCGTATGGCCTCTGTTTGATCCGTTCCAACGCCGTCGGTCCGTCTTGTGCCGTATCGACGTGATAGCCCATGTCTGTGAGAATGTCGTGTAGGTTCTGGCAGGTGTCTACGTCGTCATCGACAACGAGAATCTTCGCGATTTGTTTGTCCATCTCGTCCTCGTCACTGTTCGCCAGCGGCCGCGTCTGACGCAGCACACAACCTGACAGAAAACGTTGCACCGGCCCCGGGCGTGCTGTCGACGGAGAGTGTCCCATCGCATTTTTCCACGATGGCTTTCCCCATCGCCAGCCCCAATCCGATGCCTCGCGCTTTCGTGGTGAACAACGGCTGCATCACGCGGTGCAGAAATTCTGGCTGAATTCCCGAGCCGGTATCGATGACAGAGATCGTCACCTGCCCGTCCGTTGCCGAAGTTCGGATGGTGACCTGGCCTCCTTCGGGCATGGCATCTCGTGCGGTACGCAGCAGATTGCTGAGCACAATTTGTAGCTGGTTAACGTCGGCAATGGCCTTCAGCATGTTCTGAGGGCATTCGATGCGGACTTCGATTTCGGGGGGGAACTCCACATCTTTGACGGCTTGCTGCACGAATTGTTCGACGTCGAACGGTTGCAGGTTCGGGATGGGCAAACGCGCGAAGTTCGACAGCGCAGTGATCACGCCGTCCGCTCGGGTGACTTGGTGTTCGATCCGCTGCAAGTGTTCTTGAACCTTTTCAGGCGATGGATTGCGGGCATGCAACAAGTAGTACGCCGATGTCTTGATGACGTTCATCGGATTTCGCAGTTCGTGGGCAATGCCGCCCGCGACTTGGCCGATGGCCGCCAGACGCTCGGCTTGTTGCTGCTGGTTGAGGTGTTCTGCCTGGTACGCGTCCTCAATGATGGCGAGGTCCAGGTCGAGTAGCATGTTCAGCGAATTGCGAGTCTGATGCAATTCGTGGCGCTGGCCGGGCCATACTTCTTCGACAATTGTCAGCAGCCCCTGCCGCAATCGAGAGAGGGCCACATTCGTATAAACCTGATCGAGTCCGATCTCGACATGTTTGTAACCGACCTGCCATCGCCGCGCGACATAGGCAGAATCGTACGGCCCGGACAGTAATTCCCGCAGCCAGTTGATAAGCGTGCCCTTGAGTCGCTCGATCTGCGGCGTTCCACCGGTAATCACTTTCAGGGCTTGCGGATGGCGCTTAATCTCTTCATAGAAGTCATCGACCAGTTCCGGGAAACGCGACTCGAGCAACGCCGTCAGCGGGCGAATGCGGGCCGTATCCTCCTCGCTCCAGCCGACGTAGTTCTGGAGTTCGCGATAGCGGTCGAATAACTGGGCGATATTCATGATTGGTCAGTCCGTTTCCGGGAAGAAGAAGTCGCCCGACTTCATTTGAGAACTGGAATCGAAGAGATTGGTACGCCACGTCTGAACGATTCTAAGCCGCAGCACGCCCCGCATGCTACAACAGCCCCAGGCGGCGCGACAGATGCCCCAGCCCGGTGTCCGTCGCAATCCCTGTCTGCCAGGCGGAGTCATTGGTCCGGTTTCGATGTCCCCATGAAGAGAAGAACTGCAAGACTTGCACAAGTATCTTTACACCCATGTCGATCCGGTCAAGGGTGTGGATCCGACGGGCAGGTTCTCATGGCGCCGTTCGCAGTCGGCGAAGGATCGATTGTCAACGAAGTTCTCTTCAAGTACGACGACTTCGGTCAGCTGACAGACGACTACCAAGCTCATTCGGGAGCTGTCGACACCGGAACGACACCCAAAGTTCAGTATGGCTATGTCGATGGGACATCCAACACAACCCGCATGACAACGATGACATATCCCGATGGCCGCGTGCTAACGTACGACTATGGAACGGCTGATTCAACGGACGACGCAGCCAGTCGCGTTTTCGCACTTGTCGACGACGACATGGCTTCGACGCACTTGGCTGAATACCAGTACCTTGGTCTCAAAACGTTTGTCGAAGTCGACTACACCGAGCCTGAGCTCGAATACACGCTGATTGGCGTAGGCGGCGGCACAAATCCCGACACAGGTGACATCTACCAAGGGCTCGACCGCTTTGGGCGAATCATTGATGCGTACTGGTACGACTACGGATCCTCGACCGACGCGGCCCGGATCAAGTACGGGTACGACCGGGTCGGCAACCGCACCTACCGCCTCGATTCGGTCGCGGCGTCACTTGGCAAAGGTTTCAGTGAACTCTACGAGCACGATGGAATCCACCGTCTGGCGTCCCTGGACCGTGGCACTCTCAATGCGGAAAACGGCGCCATCACAAGTCCACAGTTCGCTGAATGCTGGTCCTTGGATGAAACGGGTAACTGGTCGAACTTCCGACAAGACGACGATGGAGACAATGTCTGGAATCTCAACCAAAACAGAACGGCCAACAAAGTCAATGAGATCAGTGACATCACGGAGTCAGCTGGCCCGAGTTGGGCGACACCCGCCTATTCCAAGGCGGGCAACATGACAACGATTCCGCAGCCGACGAATCCGACAAAGACCTACACCGCCACGTACGACGCCTGGAACCGGCTCGTGCA
>CALJUK010000865.1 GCA_937975745.1 uncultured Planctomycetaceae bacterium
ACCCAGCCTTTCGTGTGACTTGCGGACTTCGTCGCTTGGGTCTTTGGGAACGACAATCTGAACGATGCAGAGCTGGTCACCCGGCGAGTCCGTCAGTGGGTCGTGAATTCCCTTTTCGCGAAGACGCAGCTTCGCGTTGCTGGACGTGCCCGGCGGAACGGTCAGCCAGACGTTCCCCTCTTGAAGTGTCGGCACTTCGACTCGGCAGCCCAGGACCGCTTCACTGGGTGTGATCGGCAAGTTGAGGTTGAGATGCAGGCCATCTCGTTTGAAGTATTTGTGCGGTTCGACTGTCACCGTCAGCAGGAGGTCGCCCGGAGGTCCACCGTGGGAGCCCGGCTCTCCCTGTTGCTTCAAACGCATTACGCGGCCCGACTCGATTGCAGCCGGAATTTTCACCGACAGACGTTCCCGCTTTCCGCTTCGCTCGAACGTGATGTCCTGGTTGCCCCCCAGCGAGGCCAGTTCGAACGGCACGCTGACCTGCATTTTGATCGAACGCCCACGCGTGGGGGGGGGCGGAGCCGACTGGCTACGGCTGGATCGCGATCGGCCGCGTCCGCCGGAACTCCCGCCGCCCGGAGCACCGCCAAAAATCTCTCCCAGGTCGAATGGGACGCCGCCGCCGAACAGTTCTTCGATGTCGAACGGGCGCGAACCGTCCGGTCCGGACCAGGTGTAAGTTGTCCCACCGCCCCGTCCGCCAGCACTCCTTGGGCCGCCACCCTGGAAGGCGGAGCCGTAGCGGTCATACTGCTCGCGCTTTTCCGGATCGCCGAGGACGGCATAGGCCTCTTGGACCTGCTTGAACTTTTCCGCTGCGGCCTTGTCATCCGGCTTGACGTCCGGATGATACTTGCGCGCCTGCTTCCGGTAGGCTTTGCGGATTTCGTCTGCAGACGCTTCGCGATTGATTTCTAACGTCTTGTAGTAATCAATGTCGGACATAGGAATGTAATGCTTGCTCCGCGATGACTGTTGGTCACAAATGGCAAACCTGCACGGTTACCTGTTCTAGCGGTGGGGGCCCGTCGGTTTGCCTGGATCGTGGGTTCTTCTGAGAAACGCTCTGAACACGGTATTGTACTGTCTGCTGCCCCGTCAAACCTCCGTGTAGTCTGTTTCTGGTCGGAGGGGCGCGGAATTCCACTCTCCCCGGGTCCGTCAGCGGAGACTGTCTTTAAAGGCGACGTTGTCCCCGAAGCCTTGCGAGATGATCGTTCCGGTCGAAAACTCTCCTCCGGGGACTCGCCTTTCCAGTCCAATCCGAAATAATACACAGCCGAGGCAAGTCCCCGATACCATTGGGACATGACATCACATTGCCTCTGCGTAATATCCAGCCTTCGATCGGACCCGCATGTTCAAATTCGCCGTCTCCAATCTGCTCAGCCGGCCGGCTCGCTCGCTGCTGTCGTTGACGGGTTTGACTGTGGCGATTTCGGGAATGGTCGGGCTGTTCTCCGTCGCGGAGGGACTCGATGCGACGGTCAGTACGACCTTTGGGCGGCTTCCCGGGCTGGTGGCCATGCAGCCGGGGGCTCCGATTCCGTTGTTTTCTCGGTTGCCTGCCGCTTGGGGTGACGAAATTGCCCATGTCCCGGGAGTCGCACACGTTAATGCCGAAGTGTGGCAGCGCGTCAACGTGATTAATCGCAAGATGATTGTCAGCCCTCCCCGCTTCTTCTTCGGCACCGACATCCCGTCCCGCCTGAAACTCAAGCAAGGTGTCTACCGCGAAGACATGGTGGCCGGTCGCTTTCTGAGCGAATCGGATCGCGGCACGCGCAACTGCCTTGTGAGCCAGGCGATTGCGGACGAATTCGCGAAAGACGTGGGTGATCGTCTGACGGTCAATGGCTACGAACTCGAAATTGTCGGGCTCTACAAGACCGGCTCGCAACTCCTTGACGTGGCCATCATTCTCGACATCGACCAGGTCAGGCAGATGACCCGATTCTCTGCCGATTCTGTGTCGGCGTACTACATCGAGCAAGCCGGTGACGTCGATGATGACGAGCTGGCCCATCGGATCCAGAACGTCTTTCGCGACCGACCGTCCGAAGTCTGGCGTCCCTCGTCGCTGATGGCTTTGGCGAATGCCGCCACTTCAGACAGTTCACCGACACAATCGTTGACCGACCTGCTGCGGGACTGGGATACCCGCCTGAAACAGTTCGGTCAGCAGCAGGCCAGCGGAGCTGACACGCTCGATGACTCCACAAGTCAGCATTCTTCTTCGAACGCCGTTGCCGGTGCAGAACCCATTCCGGAGAAAGGCAGCCCGGACAGACACAGCCCGGAGAAACGAGTGGCTGCGGCACCGCAGTCCAAGGTGGAACTGTCAAGAGAAGAACTCGTTGAAGACGAGCTGCCGATCGAAGTCCGGAGCGCGACCGACTGGGCCAGCCGATTCGATCAGTTCAGCGAAGACCTGGAGCTGTTTCTGACTCTTCTGACAGCGATCGGGGTCACCATCGCCGTTCTCAGTATCGTCAACACCATGCTGATGAGTGTGACCGAGCGAATTACGGAGTTTGGAATTCTGAAGGCCAACGGCTGGACCAATCGGAATATCGTTCAGCTGATTACATTCGAAAGCGGTGTCCTGGGTGTGTGCGGCGGTGCGCTGGGTGCAATCCTGGGCTGGGTCGCCACTCAGATCGTGAATTGGAATTGGCCGAACCACGTGCAGCTCTTCATGACGATATCTGGATGGTGTGTCGGAATCTAGCCTGCTGTGTGGGCCACGCGGCTGCAACCAGTCGAAGCCATTCGTCGCGGCTGACTCTCCCTGTCGATGGGTGAGGCGTCAAAAGGACATTCATGGAATCCAAGCACGATCAAGCCGTTTGCGAGCGGGTCAACGCGAACAATCAGCCAGCGCCTCCCACACCGGCGTTGATCGAGGTGGCTGACGTCACCAAGGCGCATCACTGTGGCTCGACCGAAGTCCACGCACTCCGCGGCGTGACGTGCCATCTGGAGGCTGGCTCGTTCCACTTTTTTGTCGGTCCGTCCGGAAGCGGAAAGAGCACCCTGCTGTATTTAATCGGGGCGCTCGATCGTCCGACAACCGGCGATATCCGGGTGGCGGGCGAGAGTTTGGCCGATATGTCGACGGCCCGCCGCGATCTGTTCCGACGAGAACAGGTCGGCTTCGTCTTTCAGAGCTTCAATCTGCTGCGCAATTTGAATGCGGTCGACAATGTCCTGATTCCGTACATGCCGAAGGGTGTCTCAACAGAACGGCGAAGCGAGGCACGCCAGATGCTGGAAAGGATCGGCCTTGGCTCGCGGTTGGAGCATGTCCCCCACCAGTTGTCCGGTGGAGAGCAGCGGCGGGTCGCCATCGCCCGCGCCTTGCTCAAACGGCCGCAAATTGTTCTGGCGGATGAACCAACGGGTGAACTCGACACAACCAATGGAGCCCAGGTCATGGGATTGCTGCGGGAAATGTCGCGCGAGCAAAACACCACGGTTGTCGTTGTAACGCATGACCGACAGTATCTTCACCCGGGAGATCGCCTCCTCGAAATCCGTGATGGGAAACTCGTTCGGAGGGAGACAATCCAATGACCCGGGTCGAGCTGAAGTTGGACGGACCGGTTGCCCGGATGCAGTTCGGCACGGAGAACGGAATCCACATTCTGGATGCCGCCTGCCGCCGACAGTTGGCCGACGCGCTCGACCAGATCGAACAGCGGCCGGATGTCCGCATTGTCGTGTTCGAATCGACCGGTCGTACGTTTCTCGCCGGTGCCGACATCCGCGAGCTGCAGGCACTCACGCCCATCTCGGCTGTCGCGTATGCTCGGAGTGGACAACGGCTGTTTCAGCGAGTGGCCCAACTCCGGCCGGTGACGATTGCTGCCATTCATGCCGCCTGTGCTGGTGGAGGGTGCGAACTGGCGTTGGCCTGTGATTTGCGAATGGCTGCTGCCGAGGCACGCATCGGTCTGCCGGAAACATCGCTCGGTTTGGTCCCCGGCTGGGGCGGAACGGTTCGTGCCATGCGGGTACTTGGCCCGGCCGTTGCCCGTCGCTTTATTCTCACCGCAGAGTTGCTTCCCGCCGAGGAATGCCTGCGACTGGGGCTGTTCGATTCGGTGACAGCAGCAGACAAATCCCCCGCCGAAGTGGAACGACGTGTCAAACGCCTGCTGCAAAGTGGTCCCCTCGCTCTCAGGGATGCGCGACTGTTGATGGATTGGTTGGCCGGTGGTGACATTGAACAGGAATTAGCAGCCGAGGCCGAAACGTTTGCCCGTTGCTACATCTCTGGCGAGCCGGCTGTCGGAACAGCCGCCTTTCTGGCCAAACGCCGCGCAAACTGGACTGGCGACTAACGGGTGGGCTTCTAGCACCAGTTTCAAC
>CALJUK010000866.1 GCA_937975745.1 uncultured Planctomycetaceae bacterium
ATGAAACGAGGTCCCTCCAATTCGACAACAGTCCGCCGGAAGCGGCGTGGCATGATCAGCCTCGAGATGGCCTTTTGTCTGCCCATCTTGTGTGTGGTGCTGTTGGCCATGTTGCAGTTCAGCCTGTTGTTTGTTGCGCGGGGCCAGATCATTGATGCCAGTCGAGTCGGAGCACGTACGGCCACATTGCCCGGCGCGAACCAGGACGACGTGCAGCGAGACGTTCTTCAGGCCTTGGGAGGACGACTGGGACAATACGCCCAAGTCCAGACCGAACTCGGCGTCCAGACGGGCGATCTCTGTCGCGTGACCGTCAAAGTCCCGATGGTGGCCGTCTCGCCCGACCTGCTCTGGCCGGTCGGATTCTCGATTCAGAACCAATACTTGTATGGCGACTCCGCCATGTCGAAGGAATAACGCCCGGCTGCCGAGCCACGGCTTGGCGTCGATCACTGAACAAAGCCAGTCACGACTGACTCGCGAAGACGACGCGAACAATCGTCTATAGAAATTGGGAGATTGGTACGGTGAAAAAGCTCACCCCCGCAAAAGTCACGATGATGATGTTCGTGATGGTCGGTTTGCTCGTTGTCGCCTACGTCGCCAAGTCATTGTTGGCGGTCGAGCAAGTCCCGGAAGCACCCGCCATGCGGAACATTCCGATGGCGATCTCCGACATTCCGGCCGGAACGGTCGTCACGGAGAACCATATCGGTCTGGGGCCGGTCCTGATCGAGAGCCTCGAGCAAGACATGCTGCTGAACAACCGAGTCATTGTGGGCCGAGTGGCGAAGCAGCAACTGAAAGCCGCTACGCCGATCCGGGCCGGAGACTTGTACCAGCCCGGTGAACTCCCGCCGCTCGAAGTGGCCGACGGAATGCGAGCGGTCTCCCTCGGTGTTGGTCGGACCGACGGCGTCGTCGATGGCCTGATCCGTCCCGGACAGTTTGTCGACGTGCACTTTGCACCGTCCGCATACCAGGGCGATCCCCGGATGCAGGGCGGACTGACCATGACTCTGTTTAATGGCGTTCGAATCATCGCCATCAACCGCAGCTATCAGCAAGGCCCCGTCGCACGGGGAGGAAACATTGTCACACTCGAACTGACACCCGAGCAGGCCAACATTGGAATTCTGGCCAGCGAACGAGGGGAAATTACACTGACATACTCACCGGACGGACGGGGTAACGGCGGCATCGCCGTCTCCAGTGCGGATCGTGCGACTCTTGACGAAATCCTTGGCCTGAAGCCGACTCCGACACCCGAACCTCCCTTCGTCACCGAAATCTTCCGCCGCGGCGCCCGCAGCGTCCTGCAGTTTCGCGATGGGCGGCAGCTCCTCGACAACAACCAGACGCAGCAGCTTCCCGGCAATCTGCAGCAGAACTCGTCTGGCACGATCGATACACCTTCGACCAGCGCACCTCAGCCTCCGGCAGACGTCCCTCCGCCAGCCAGTAACCTGAGCGCCTGATGGTCGTTGGAGAAGAAGTCTCGTTCTCAATCCCACTCCGGACGGTCAACTCGTGTTTCGACAGAAGTCCCATGCGTTGCATACCACACCACACTTCCAGTCGCCGAACAAGGTCGGGTGTCATGGCACCTACGATGGCCTTGATGATGCTGGTCTCGCTATTGTTCTTGGCGGTCATTGTGGATTACGCGTGGCTGGCGAACTGCCGAGTCGAACTGAATCGCTCGGCTGAGGCCGCGGCATTGGCGGCGGCTCGAGGATTGTTGTGCGACGAACTGCTGCTTCCCCAGAGCGATGACGAAGAAATTGCCAGCCGTGCGCGATTGGCTGCCGATCGCGTGGCCCGCTCGAATCTCGCCGCCGGACAACCGGTCGCACTGAATCTCGACCGGGGGGACGTCCGCATCGGTCGGCATGTCGAGCAGGCAGCCACAGGCGAAATCCTGTTCCTACAGTCAGATCACCGTCCCGACTATGTCGAAGTGCTCGCAGCCCGGACCCGTTCGCGGAACAATCCGGTCGCGTTGTTCCTTTCCAGTCTCAGCGGGACAACGAATGCGGATGTCCGGGCCAACGCGGCTGCAACATTCGATCATGACGTGATCGCAATACGTCCCTTCCCGGGTGGCCGAGTGCCCATGCTACCGTTGGCCGTCCTGCAGACTGCAGCCAGCGGAACTGGCCTCCAAAGTTGGGAACAGCAAATCGAACAGCGAACCGGAAGCGACCAGTATTCCGTCGATCCCGCCACAGGCCGCGTGTGGTCACGGCCGGACGGCATTCCCGAAATCATACTACAGTCCGCTTCGCGCGTGATTCCCTCGGAAAGAGCCAATACCCACCTGATGGAAGTCGGGGGACAACCGGGTCAAGTCAACCTGGCCCAGCAAGTACATTCCGGCTGGTCGTTGGACGACCTGGCTGCCTACGGTGGTCAGATTCGCTTCAATGGCACGCCGGTCCCGATTGCCTGCAGCGATGACTACGATCACGAAATTGAAGGGGCGTTCGGTGACATTCTGGGGCAGCCCCGCCTGGTCGTGCTCTACCACACATACCAGGCGGCCGACAAGCAACGGTACGCCTCGCTGACAGCCGACAGGCTGGTCGCGGCCCGATTGATGGCCATCCGCAGTGCCCCTGGCGGAGGTTACGAATTCGTTCTACAGCCGACGGTCATGTCGACTCGGACGGCAGTGCTTGCCAGCGAATTGGCCGAGATGGCCAACAAGCCACTCGCTGCCGGCGGTCACACTGCCGACGGCCACACAGACAACACAAGGCCCGAAAATCGTTACGTCTACAAGGTTCGTTTAGCACATTAGGTTCGGGCCCGTCATCGAGTGACGCCCAAGACCGTGTGAGAGAAAGACAGCCAGCATGGTGACTGCCACTTCCAGCCAACAGGCACCGCAGCGCTCGCCGAAAGAGTTCCAGCGGATTAAGACGCGACTGCATCGACAGATCGTGGACGCCATCGATTTGTCGAAGGCGGGGGAACTGGACGAGCAAGACTTCCGCCGTCAGCTTCGTGCGCTGGCGACACATTTGTCCGACCAGCCGGGCGTGGAACTCTCCAGCGAAGACCGTGAGATCATGGTCAAAGAGCTGCTGGACGAGATTTACGGCTTCGGACCGCTCGAACCGCTGATGAACATCCCCGATGTCAGCGACGTTCTGGTGAATGGCCCGGACGATGTCTTTATCGAACGACGTGGTGTGCTCGAAAAGACAGACGTGCAATTTGCCGACGAACAGCATCTGCTGCAATTCATTCATCGTCTGGTTACTCGCGCCGGCCGACGGATCGACGAAGTTTCGCCGATGGTCGACGCCAAGCTGCCGGACGGTTCTCGATTGAATGCCGTCATTCCGCCGTTGGTTCTGCGGGGCCCGACATTGTCGATTCGGCGCTTCAAAAGCGACGAGCTGACATTCGACGACATGGTGCAGATGGGGACACTGGCCCCCGAGATGGCCGAATTTCTCCGATTTTGCGTAAGGGGACGACTCAACATTCTGGTCAGTGGAGGTACCGGTGCCGGTAAAACCACCCTGCTGTCCAACCTGAGTCGCTTCATTCCGGACAATGAACGCGTCATCACAATCGAGCAAACGTCCGAACTGCAGTTGAAGCAGCCGGATGTTGTCTCGCTGGAAATGCGACCGGCGAACATCGAAGGCCAGGGAGAGATCGACCAGCGTGACTTGCTGAAGAACAGTCTGCGAATGCGGCCTGATCGAATCATCGTCGGCGAATCTCGCGGCGGCGAAGTGTTCGAAATGCTGCAGGCCATGAACACCGGACACGACGGCTCGATGAGCACTGTCCACGCCAACGAAACACGCGACGCCCTGGACCGGCTGGAGTTGATGATTGCCCTCTCGGGTGTCGAACTGCCGACCACGGTCGCACGCAAGTACATTGCATCGGCATTGCAGGTCCTGGTGCACATCGCCCGATTGCATACCGGTGAGCGAAAGGTTGTTCGAATTTCTGAGATGGCAGGTTTCTACAACGGCGAGTATGTCGTCGAAGACATCTTCGTGTACCGCATGACGGGAATAGACGAGCAGGGCCGCGTGCAGGGGGGCTTCTACGCCACCGGTCGAGAACCGCTCCACTTCCAGCGATTGGCTGCCAGCGGATTCAATGTACCTGATGGACTTTTTGTTCCTCGGGAACTTGGCTAGACGATTCATCACCGGTCAGGCCCCGCCCGACCGCAAAAGAGACTCACGTCACAACGTAAGGAGATATGCGACCATGGCCGTCCAAGCAGAGCTGGTCGCTCCCAAAATCGATCCACGGTCGGAGTTTGCCGGCATTCTCAAAGAGCACACCGCCTTCGGTAATCCGGAGGGAAGCGGTGGTGGCGACCGTCTGAATTCGTGGTTCGACCGATTGCTGATTCAATCGGGAACCGAGATGGATGGCACCGTCCTGATGCTGCTGTCCGTCATGGGCTCCATATTCCTGGGCGGGTTGGCCTTTGTCATTCAGGAAAACCTGCTCACGACAGCCATGGGGGGCATGGTGGGCTTTGTGGTGCCCATTGCCGTCCTGATGTTCCTCAAACAGCGTCGCCAGTCAATGATGCTGAAACAGACGCCCGATATGGTCGACGAATTGGCGCGGGCCGCGCGGACCGGCCGCAGTCTTCACGACTGCTTCCGAATCGTGGCCGAGGAAACACCCGAGCCGTTGGGCAGCGAACTGCGAACCTGCAGCCGTCGGTTACGGTTTGGTCTTGGATTTGAAGATGCCCTTTCGAGTCTTCCCGAACGGACCGGATTGGTCGCATTGAGCGTGTTCTCGACCGCATTAATCATTCACGAGCAGATCGGCGGCGACCTGGTCGAAGTATTGGAACGTCTGGCACGGACGATTCGTGACAGGCTGACATTCCTGGGCCGATTGAAAACGATGACAACAGCCGGCCGGGCAACGGCCATCTTGATGCTCGCGTTGCCGCCAGCCATTTTTGCCTTCTTCGTCATTCGCGATCCCGCGTACCTCAATAACCTGATGGCCGCCGAATGGGGCCGCCGCGTGACGATCCTGGCCGTCGTGCTGGATGTCGTCGGATCGCTGTGGATTGTTCGCGTCCTGAAGACAAGCCAACGTGTGTAACGGATCTCCTCTGCCGTTCAATCCGAAGTTTGATCGGACGGCTGACCAACGGGAGAGACGATCGGAGCTGACTCGATGTTGACGACAGCGTTTTGGATTCTGTTCTACGGTCTGGCCGCGCTGGCGTGTGTCTGGCTGCTGGTCCGCTGGTGGCGGAAACGGCAGGCAGAGACACTCGCTGCCAATGTGACCTCGGTGGAAGCACATGATGCAGCCGTCCCG
>CALJUK010000867.1 GCA_937975745.1 uncultured Planctomycetaceae bacterium
CAATGTCACTTCGCTGTCGGGAATCGGCTCCTGACCTTCCGGCGGAGTGCTCTTGTTGGTTCGAATATACGCGTGGCCTGGGTGTTTGCCCGTCATTAGAACGCACCGCGACGGCGCACAGACCGCATTCCCGCAGTAGTGCTGCGTTAAACGCATTCCCTGCTCGGCAAGCCGATCGAGATTCGGCGTGCGAATCTTCTCTTGGCCGAACGAGCCCAGTTCGCGATAACCCAAGTCGTCGGCAAGTACCAAGACGATATTCGGGCGGGCGGGCGTTTCGGCAAGCGTCTCTCGAACCAGTGAAACCGTGGCGAGCCCAACGATCGCCAACCCTGTCAGCAGCATGGGAACGGACTTCGCTGAAACATGGGATAGACGCATTCTTGAGTGCCTCCGTTAATCTTTCTACAGGCTGTCATCGAGTTGCCGAATCGCATCGCGTGACACGGCTGCGTACCCCGCCTATCATGGGAAGTTCGTTGCCGCGGAACAACCACCTGGTGGATTCCACCTGAAACGATATGAAGAAACGCCAGCCAATTCCACGTTGGCCGACAGAATGCGGGGAGCGGCCGAGTGAACCGGACAATTGGGGCTCTGGCATGTCGGTTCGCCGGTCTGGTCGTCGTCGCCGCGATCGGATGCGGAGGGGATGCGATACAACCCGAGAAGTCCGACTCGACGGGAGAGTCCCCCCGTCACATCCGTGTGGCTGTCGCCGCCAATCTGAAGTTCGCTTTCCAGGAGATCGAAGCAGCCTTCAGGCAAGCATCTCCCGAAATTCGGTTGGAAGTGGCCTACGGATCGTCGGGCAACTTCTACGCCCAACTGACGCAGCGGGCTCCGTTTGATATCTTTTTCTCGGCCGACACAGAGTATCCGCGCAGACTGGTCGAGCTGGGCCTGGCGGACGAAGACGCCTACTTCCCGTATGCGACAGGCGAGATCGTGGTGTGGCTTCCGCAAGGCTCTCGGTTGGACCTGAAGTCACAGGGTATCCAAGTTCTGGTCGATCCCTCCGTCCTGAAGGTGGCAATCGCCAATCCACGGTTGGCGCCCTACGGCGTCGCCGCTGAAGAGGCCATGAAGCACTTCGACGTCTACGATCGCGTGCAGCCCAAGTTTGTCCTCGGCGAGAATCTGGCCCACGTGGCTCAGTTTCTGGAATCGGGTGCGGCCGACGCGGGGATCCTGTCAGCATCGCTGGCATTGATGCCCCAACTTCAGCAGCAAGGGCGTTACTGGAGCGTTCCCACCGACGCCTATTCGCCAATCAGGCAGGCGGCCGTCATTCCAAACTGGTGCCGTGACCGTCCCGCTGTCGAACAACTCAGGGACTTGATGACCAAAGGAATCGGCCGCGACATCCTCAAGAAATACGGCTACCAACTTCCGGATGAAACCACGGTAGCCAGAACATCTGAGACAGCTGGAACATCGGCGACAATTCAGAATGAATGACGGAATGCCGGAGCGGCCGCCGGATGATCGCCACAGGTTTGATCGACGCAGGTTTGATCCAACCGAGTCATGACGTTGCGAGATACGATGGACTGGACTGCCGTCGGACTGACATTGAAACTGGCAAGCTGCACGACAGTGATCCTGTTTGTGGTCGGTGTCCCGTTGGCATATTGGTTGTCCGTGACGCGCTGGCGGGGGCGATTCCTTGTCGAATCGATCGTCGCCTTGCCACTCGTCCTTCCCCCCACGGTATTAGGCTTCTACATTTTGATGACACTCGGCCCGAACAGTCTTCCGGGACAGGCGTTCGAGTCGATCTTTGGCAGGACGCTGCCGTTTTCGTTTGCGGGCATCTTGCTCGGTTCGGTCCTGTATAACCTTCCGTTCTCGGTCCGGCCCTTTATGGCGGCGTTCTCACGAACCGATCGCAAGCTCGTCGAGGCATCGTGGTGTCTGGGGCGATCCCCCTGGGAAACCTTCTGGCGGATTACGTTTCCACTCAGTCGTCCTGGCATCGTCACGGGCATGGTGTTGACGTTTGCGCATTCGGTCGGCGAGTTTGGTGTCGTGCTGATGGTGGGGGGCAACATTCCCGGCGTGACGCGAACCTTGTCCATCGCGATCTACGACGATGTACAGGCATTGGACTACGCTTCGGCCGGACAGGCCGCAATGTTACTGGTGGGCTTCTCGCTGGTGATTCTGGCAGCCGTGCAACTGACGACACGACGGGAACTGCCAGTATGACCAACGGACTGTCTGCCAGTTTCACCAAACGCTATGCCCGCAACGTGGCGATCGAGGCCGAGTTGGAACAACCGGCAGATTCGTTCTCGGTAACGGTGTTGTTCGGTCCCTCTGGTTGTGGAAAAACGACTCTGCTTCGCTGTCTGGCGGGTTTGGAACGCCCTGAGAAAGGCGTCATCCGCTTTCAGGACGAGACCTGGTTTGACTCGGAACGGTCAACGTTTCGCTCGCCGCAGCAGCGGGACATTGGCTTCTGCTTTCAGGAATTCGCCTTGTTTCCACATCTGACGGTTCGCCAGAACGTTGGCTATGGTCTGTCGGGCCGAAAGTCACACGACCGAACCAACACTGTGAACGAGATGCTCAAGCGATTCGAATTGTCGGGACTGGGAGAGCGTTATCCGCATCAACTTTCGGGCGGACAACAGCAGCGGACGGCAGTGGCCCGGTCTTTGGTTCGCAAGCCGAGACTCCTCTTGCTGGACGAACCCTTGTCTGCGTTGGATACGGCGCTGCGCGACGAACTTCGCAGTACGCTACGACAGCTGCTGCAACAGTTCGAAATTCCCGTCGTTCTGGTGACGCATGATCGAGTCGAAGCGATTTCCCTGGCGGACCGCGTCGTGGTGATGGATGCCGGAAAAGTCAGACAGCGTGGTACGGTAGACGAGGTCTTCTCTTATCCAGCCGATACGACAGTGGCGCGGATTGTCGGCGTGGAAACCGTGGCGCGCGGCCACATCATTTCCGTCGAGGATGGCTGGGCCACCATCGAAATACCGGGCGGCCGACTCTTGGCCGTCGCCTCTTCCATCCAGACACAGCACGTGCATGTCTGCATTAAGGGAGAAGATGTCTCACTGGCCAGACCACCCGAGCAGGACTCCCTCCGGCCAAACCAGCTACCGGCTCGAGTCCAGCGGATCATTCCGGAAGGTCCCCTGGTGCGAGTCGTCCTGGACTGTGGTTTTCAACTGGTCGCGCTGGTCACCCGTTCGACCATCGAGGGGTTACAGCTCCATGTCGGTGATGCCGTCACAGCCGCCGTGCGAACGCCCGCCATTCATCTGTTGCCGGCCAGTCCAACTGAAGCGAACTCACCAACAGGTAAGGTGGTCTGATGGATGATGAAGCTAGCTACATCTGCGATTCGTGCGGCGAGGAAATCGTCATCCCGATCGATTTTTCGGCCGGCCGTGTGCAAGATTACACAGAGGACTGTCCCGTCTGCTGTCACCCCAACCTGATCCATGTGGAACGCGATGCGGACGGTAGCGTGCGCGTCTGGTCGGAAAGCGAGTCGGATTGAACTCGCTACGGAATTCCGCACGGGACGGGTGACAATCTAATTCGGGACGCGGGACGCCTTCTGACGCGCCAGTTGATCTTTCCAGGGGGAAAGGTCAATCCCAAAGCCGACCCCACCCCAGGGAGTGTATTCGCCCATGTGGCCCGGCCGCATTCCGTTGTAGTTGGGTCCCCAACCGTATCCGCGACGATGAGCATTCTGCCATCTGAGTTGATCGTTCCGCAGCAGCTCACGCTGCTGAAGCCGCTCGGTGAACTCTGCGAACCGGTTGCCGTCTCCGAAGCGACTCCGTCCCTGGGGCTGATACCGACTGAAGTCGCGAGACAGGTGCGGATTGTAGTGATGGGTCCGCCACTCTGGATTGACGGCCCATGGCTCCGTGCCGTTCGAGACGGGACGGTCTAAGGCATCAACTGGTGGCACGACCGCGAGAGTCACGAGGGCCAAGACCGGAATTGAATGTACCATCAACTTGCAGAACATCGCACCACACCTGCCTCACTGCTGATCGACTTTCGAGCCGGCATTCACCCCGTGCCACGTCCGGCATGTCGCGTGCGTGGCACCCAGTGGGGAGAGGACGCCATTCGCCCCCTCTCTCTCCCAGCATGTGCGGGTGCGCGACTCGATCCAAGACCAGTTACAGCAGGATGTGGTCCCGACGAGTCAAATCGCGATCAATAATTAAAGTAGAAGCCTCCCCACGGTGTGTAGAAGCCGGTGTTGTTCCGACCATAATATCCAGGACCGTAGTAGTAGCCGCGGCCATACCAGTTGTTGTACCTGCCGTGGTGGCGATGAGCCCGGTTACGCCAACGTCGGTGGAACCGGCGGTGCTGCCTCCTGTACTTCTGGTATTGGCGGTGCTGGTGTCGCCAGCCATGTCGTGGCCCGGCATCGACTGTCGGCGGTGCGATGGCCACCATGGATGCTGTGACGGCTGCCAGCAGACAACATTTTGCGTAGCGAAACATGTCCCTATCTCCTTCCTCTCTTCGTGAGTCCATGTGAGATTGTCGTGTCGGTGCGTGAGCTTCACACACCGTTTCACACGTGGCCAGACACGTAGGCCAGTCTCAAACGGAAGATCGTGAGGTATGTCCCGGGGCGGACGCTACGACTGTAATCCGCAGCCGTACGACTGTCGACTTTCGCGACGCAATCACCATGAAGCCAGGGTGTTACATGGATCCAAGCAGACAGCGCCGTCTGATCAGCTTGTGTCGGAAAGGGGCCAGGGGGAGGCTCGTCGGACGATCATTCGCCGCACGGTGTCATTCGCCGCACGGTGTCATTCGCCACATCGCCAGGGAATGCCCGAAACCAAGTTGAACTTGGCAACTTCGGCCTTTTTCGATAAGAGGGACCGCTTGAAAGGGGGAGACCTGTCGCGGTCGAGCCCTCCGATCCCCATTTCCCAAGTGCCGGGCATCAGATCTCGCGGTTCAACCGACACTACAGACAACCCATAACATCTATTCAAGCAAAGACTTGTGACACACTGTTCACACTTCGTAGGTAATTGAATGTTGGTTCGCTCAGCTGCATGGAAGCCGCTGAAAGTGCCCCGGACGCAAATGCTGTCGTTGGCGGCGCGTTGTGGAAGCCATCCTGCCGCATGGTCGGTGATGGCGATGGCCATCACCGTGGCCACTCACTGCACGACAGCCGCCCTGTTGGTTCGTCTTCGATCGGTCGAGGCGCTGGGACAGTACGCATTGGCGCTGTCGCTAACCGCGCCAATTGTGATCTTTGGGATGATGCAGCTGCGCACGATTCAGTGCACCATCGACCCGCATCGCTATTCGCTTTCGAAGTTTCTCACGCACCGCTTGCGCATGCAGATCCCAATCCTCTGCGCCATCGGAAGCGTGGTCTGGGCCTACTCCAATCAGGAGGGGGGGCCAGCCGGCATCATTCTTCTCGTCGGAATCGCCAAAGCGATTGATTCCGTAGATGACATTTTCCTGGGGCATCTGCAGCGACATGGGAGATGGCGTCCCATCTGCATTCTGGCCGGCTTCAAGTCGGTTCTCTTCCTGACGATTCTGATCACCGGATTGATCAGTGGGTTCGACTTGCAGACGGTGCTGATGGCGGGGCTGTTTGCGAATACGTCCGCCGTCGTCTGCAGCTGCTTCGTGGCAAGAAGCGTCGGACCAACCGGTCCGTTCGGTGTGACATCCAGCCGGGTTTCTCCTGTCGACGACCATAAACTACTCAGCGCGTTCTCGGGCAGAACACTTGCGGCGGGTCTATTTGCCCTGCTGATGTCGGCGTATGCCCTGCTGCCGCGATTGTTTCTGGAACGCTATAACGGCCCAGCCGCCTTGGGCGAGTTCGCAGCGGCAGCCTATGTTGCCAATGCGGTCACGTTACTGGGTGGAGCCATTGCCGCAGGGTATGCGGCTCCCATCGGAGCGGCCGTCTCGGCTTCCCGCAGCCGACTACGCAAAGTCGTCATGAAGGGAAGCCTTGTGACGATCACATTTACGGCGACCGCGTTCGTGGGTGCGGTCTTGTTCGGCAGTCATCTTCTGTCGTTGGTCTACGGCGACTCCGTTGCCCAGTGTGGATGGATTGTGATCGCTCTCCTGGGCATTTCCATCATTCAAAATGTGACCGCACTCTTGAATGTGGCCATCATCGCGATTGAACGGCAAGTGGCCCAACTTGTGAGTACGGCGGTGATGTTCAGCATCGTTCTGGTCGTGACACCTCACTTGGCGGCCCGCTTCGGCACCGTGGGTGCGGTGCTTGCGATTGCGCTGATCGCCGGGGGACAGCATCTCATCGCCGGTTATCTGTTGTTGACGACTCGCGGCAATACCAAGCCGAGCGTCTCCCTCCCGGCCGAAAGGATCGCCGCATGAATGGCTATCCATCCGGCGGAACAACGGTAGCGCGACCGCGCAGTGGAGTCTATCCCGCCACGAGTTTCCACCTCCGTGCGCAGCCTGCATCAACAGTTCCAACGGTGTTGATCGTTGCCGTACTGAGCGCTGCCGCCGGAATCGTCGCGTGGAATACGTCCTTTTCGAGCACGGTGTGCATCAATCTTCTGTTCGCGATCCAACTGGCGTTGCTGGTCGTGCACGTCATTACAACTCACGGCCTGTACCGCCGGTATTTCGACTTTCAAATGATTCTGTATTTCGTGCTGTTTCTGTTCAATGGCGGCGGAATAACGATTAAGCAGTTCCTGAGTGCCTACACGTCCGCCCCGTTAATCGCCTTTGCGCCGTTCAATGCGTCCGTCTTCCTGCCGTTTCTGGAACAGGATGTGATCGAAGCGCAGGTCTTTATCTGCTGGGTTCTCGGCTCGCTGACTGTCGGACTGTGTCTTGCCTCTCACTCATCTGCTGCGACGCGACCGTCGCAAAAAGAGACGCAGAACGAGAGCCAATCGATGTATCGGGCGGGAATGTTCCTGTCTGTTCTGTCTGCTCCCTTTGCGGTGATTGCGCTCCTCGGAACGTTTCGCGCTGTCCGTCACGGCGGCTACCAGGCTTTATACAGTTCGGGGCTGACCGCGGAATCTTCCTACACTCAGCTGGCCTCCGGCTTGATTCCCGGTGTGCTCTATCTGTTGGCGGCCCGCGGCAAAGGTCGCAGTTCGCAGATTCTGATTTTCGGGGGTCTGTTCGTGCACTGCGCTCCAATTGCGATGTCGGGAGAACGTGTGTTCGCCTTCCATGGTGTCGCCGCAATGGTCTTTCTCTATCACTTCCGCGTCCGACGAATCCCGCCGATGATGCTCGTCTCGGTACTAGCGTTCGCCATGATCTTATCGACGGCCCTCTTCAGCGCACGCAACGCGATTAAGGGGAAGGCGGTCACGGCCGACGTCCTCATGCAGAAATTGACAGACGTCTATGCCAACATGGAATACTTTCTGGACGAGACGGGGCGTTCGATGTGCACCGTCTTCTACACCCAGATGACCGTCCCGTCCCATCGCGACTTCGAATGGGGTTATACGGCGGTTCGATCTTGCCTGGCGACTGTTCCAGGGATCCTGCCTCCGGAAGAAAGTGAGTTCGAGGGAGCCTGGCTGACGCGTGTCATTGCCCCGTTGGTCTTTGCCAACCACGGAGGCATAGGATTCTCTCTGATCGCGGAGGGATTCCTCAACTTCGGCTGGTATGCGCCGTTGTTTTGTGTGCCGCTGTGGTACTTCGTTGCCCGGGCCTCAAGCGAGATCCATCGCGACCGAGGTTCACCCAAGATCGCCTATGCAGCTGTCTGCATCAGTTTCGTCCTCATGGGCGCCCGTGGCAGTACGCTGACCTTCATGCGGAAACTACTCACACTGGTTGTCGTGCCGATGTTCGCCATTGCAATTGGCGACCGAAATTCCCCCACAAAGAGAAACGTTCTACGCCGTCCACAGAAGCGATGGTAGCCCCCTGGAAACGCCAATGTCTCGTACCGGTTTGCCGCATTTTCTAACGACGTCGCATTCCGATCGTCTTCGGACAATCTTGCAGCGTAAGGCCAACCGAGTACGTGAGAGTCGATAAACAAAGGGATCATGCCAATGCGTGGCCGTGAGAAATTCGAACTTTGCGAGCCGATTTTGAACTGCTGCGTCGGTCTGGCCCGCGCCCTGCCCCGCGGTGTCTGCCTGCTGCTGTTCGAAGCGGTCAAGTACCTGCCAACAAATCTAGGACTCGCGGCAAGGTACATTCTGCTGCGGCGACTGGCTCGCCGATGTGGCCGTTGCGTGGCCATCTACGACGGTGTCCATCTGAAATCCATCGACCAGTTGGAGATCGGCGACAATGTTTCAATTCATGCGATGAGTTACGTCGATGCAGCGGGCGGAGTTGTCATCGGGAATGACGTTTCGATCGCTCACAGCTGCTCAATCGTTTCACACGAACACGACTACAAACAAAATCGCGTTCCGATCCGCGAGGCTCCCTCGGTCCGTAAGGCAATCCGCATCGGTTCGAATGTCTGGCTGGGCTGCGGCGTCCGAATCCTGGGAGGAGTCATGGTTGGGGACGGTTCCGTTGTCGGGGCAGGCTCCGTCGTGACACGCGACGTGGCAATGGAGTGTGTCGTTGCCGGTGTGCCGGCACGCCCGCTGATGCGGCGTTCGGTAGCAGCCTGAATCGATTTCAGCCGGCAATCCACTTCACCCATAGTCCGCCACTTCGAGACAGTTCTTCTAGGTGCAGGAGTCGCAACATGGACTTAACACTGTTTTTCGATCACCGTTTTGTGATGACCGAAGACGGAGAAGTCACGTCCCTGAAGTGCTACAATCTCGACTTCTTCCGTCAGCGATATCTGCAGACATTCGACCATGTCCGTCTCGTGACCCGCCTGCAGCAACCGGGGCGAAGTACATCCCCCCCCTGCGAAGTCCAGTGGAGCGACCGTGTGACCCTGGCCTCGCTGGGAGACTGGCGGTCCACTGCCGATTGGTTCCGTCGCACGTGGACCATCTCGCGGACCCTTCGCCGCGAGATCCGGGCGGCCGAATCGATGATCTTCATTTCACCGGGATGGCTGGCCAGTCTGGGAAGTTATCATCTGGGATCACGTCCCTTCGGACTGGAGATCGTCGGCGACCCCTGGGCCAACACGCAGCCGGGAGCCCTCAGGCATCCGTTGCGGCCGTTCTTCCAAGTGTGGATGCCCACCGTGCTGCGACGCCTGAGCCGCAAATCCGTCGCGACATCGTATGTCAGCGACTCGGCCTTGCAACGACGTTATCCTCCGGGTCCACACACTGCGGCATTCGCCTGCTCCGATGTCGTCCTGCCGGACGAAGCCTTCGCCTCGGTACGGGAGGAATTTGGGCGAGGACCAGGGGGACGGATTCAGCTGATCCATGTCGGTTCAATGGCCAACGGTGTCAAACGGCACAACGTCCTGATCGACGCAGTCAGTCGGCTCTCGACCGAAGGACTCGACGTGGGTTTGACACTCGTCGGCGATGGAATGTTGCGAGAGACCCTGGAAGCTCAGGTCGCGCGCGTGGGAATCGCAGACCGGGTGGAGTTCCTCGGACAGTTGTCGTCGGGATCAGCCGTACGCGAGGCGTTGGATGCCGCCGACGTCTTCGTGATGCCATCGCTGACCGAAGGACTGCCCAGGGCGATGGTCGAGGCGATGGCGCGCGGCTTGCCGTGCCTGGGAAGTCACGTCGGTGGGATACCGGATCTGTTGCAGGACTCCGAACTGTTTACCGTCAATTCGGTCGACGATTGCGCGCAATCGATCCGCCAACTCGTCATGGATCAGCCGCGACTGCGACAACTCTCGAAACGAAATCTGACCCGGGCGTCAGACTTCCGAACTGACGTGCTCGACGCGCGACGGAAACAGTTCTTCGAAGCGGTCCGCGACCGGTCGGCTGTAACCAAGCCCTTCCCGCTGCCAGAAGAGCGCTCACGATCGCGCTCAGCTGCCTGAACTCAGGGATTCGTTGGTTTGAAATCGGCAGCCGCCGACTTCAGCGCCTCGATGATCGCGAAGAAATCTCCGCCATGCGCAAGAATCTGTGCGCCTTGCGCGCGTCGCTTTTCCAGCTCTTCGGAAGTGGCGACCGGTAGCCCCCAGGCTTTGCCATGCTGTCGCGCGGCCGCTGCAACACGCGAAATGCAGTCTTCGAGGCTAGGCTCCGACGGCGAATGCCGCAGCCGCAATCCAAGGTCCCCGGGACCAACAAACAGACCGTCAAGGCCGTTTACGGCTGCGATCTCGTCGACATTCGCAACGGCTTGGGGTGTTTCAATCTGGACGACGACGAATGTTTCGCGATTGGCCTGCTCTGGGTAGTCAGCACCACCCTGCAAATAGAAATCGCTGTCGAGGCCAGAGCCATCCAAACCACGGTCACCGATGGGCGGAAACTTGACGGCGTTGACGATCGACTGCGCTTTCTCGGCCGTTGAGACATGCGGAATCATCACACCGGCGGCACCGTCTTCGAAGTAGCGGTATAGTCGCGTTTTTTCGAGCGTCGGCGGACGGATCATGATGTCGACGTCACACAGATGCGAATAGGCAAGCAACGTGGCCACATCTCGATCGTCGATCAACCGATGTTCCAGATCGAGCCAGATGCAGTCGAAGCCGTTGGCCCCGGCATGTCGGACGAATGCTGGGATGTAGTGCCCCAGGGCACACATTTGAACGACTTCGCCGGCCAGCAGCCGTGCAACGGTTTTACTCTTGCGCATGATGAAATGTCCGCCGGGAGTTGGGCAACCCGGAACGTTTCGTTCCGGATTGCTGTCGCATCGCTTGTGCGAGCCATTCAACGGATCAGCGCGTACCGCAGACGCAGACCAGCCAGATGGCCGCATTGTGCCGAGACAGGGACTGAAAGCGTTCCCGTCGGCTGGCAAGCCATTCGGGGAGTCGGAAGGAAAATGTCCGTGCGGACATCACACTGCAGGCCCCGGGCGGTCGGGGCGACCGGAGCCTGACGGAGTGTGCCGGGGAGAGAGCTTGGCCTAGTAGCCGCCGCGCCGTCCGCCGCCGCCACCGTAACCACCACCGCCACCGTAACCGCCACCGCCGCCACCACTACCGGGACGACGATTCTCACGAGGACGGGCTTCGTTGACAGTCAGGGTCCGACCCTGGAACTCCGTGCCGTTCAGAGCACGGATCGCTTCGTCGGCACCATCAGCCATTTCGACGAATCCAAAGCCACGCGAGCGACCTGTCTCGCGATCCATGACAACCGAGGCGGAAGTGACATTGCCAAACTCGGAAAACGCATCACGGAGGTCGTCGGATGTCGTTGCAAAGGGCAGGTTGCCCACGTACAAATTCTTACTCATCGCGATCCCTTGAGCCTGGTGGGCTCTCTCAAAAAAGGACATTCACAGCGACTCGAACGAGTCGCCAGGAAGATGCCAGCACGCTTAGCCCAAGAGACCGTCAACACCGTACATTGTCAATCAGACCTCCCGACTCGGTCGTATACATGTGCGGGATAGGCGTCATCAACACTGGGCTTCCTTTCTCGCCTGCTCCAGATCTCTCTCAACGTCTTCGATAAGAGCCACCCGCTGCGTGCGTGACAGGAAGCCGGCAATTGCCTCTGTCGTCTTCCAATCCGGACAGGCTTCAGCCTGACGATCCCGAGATGATAGCCGTCCACTCACTGCATGGGAAGCCCCGATTTTCGCCCTCGAATCCGATTTCTGCACATATTTTCTCGGGGAAATCGGCAGTTCGACCGACCTCAACGATATGCATTCGCATCGAACATGCGGCCGGCCGCGAGGCATTCGCAGAGCGCGTGGTAGGTCGGCAAGAGTCGTCCTGGCTCGTCGTCCCCGACCGACTTGAGGATACGACGTGACAGGGGGCCACGGTCAAGAATCCAGCGAACGGGGGCATACCATGATTCATCCATAAATCCCATCTGCATCGCCAGATGCGTCCAAATCTCGCCAGCCGACCTGGCCGATGGAGGCAGACCAAACGACTCGAGAATCAAACTGTCTGTCACGACGGCCTGGTCCGCATCGCGGATGACGGCCGGGAGAAGTTCGGCCAGGGAATCCGTCGAAACAGACTGCTGTGCAGAGGTCGAAGTCCAGCGTTCGTTGCACAACGCCTTGGTGATTTCCGCTATGAAACGACAGATCGCAATGTCCACGTTCGGACATTCCTGGCAGTCCAACAATCGGATCTCGATCGCATTCCGGTCAAAACGCGCGATCGCCCCCCGCGAATTGAGCCACTCGAACTGCAGGATTCGCTCCGGATCGTAGGGCGAAATCGCTTCGTACATTGGCTGCAAGATCTGCGACTGATAGTCGTCGGGCGTGAAGGCCGCTTCGGGAATCACGCGACCGGTCACCTGTGGAATCTTGCGCGCGTTACCCGCGTAAACGTCCAGCCGACTGTCCATCAGGCCCGTCGACCTGCCGTCCAGAAAGGGAGAACTGGCGGCCAGCGCCGGCAACAATGGCAGAACCAAGCGAATGGCCGAATGCAGACGCCCAAACTCGTCCGCGTCGGCAAACGGAAGGTTGAGATGGACGCTCTGCAGGTTGGCCCAACCGTGCCCCCGGCAATCGAAAATGCGATTGTAGGCCTCGTAGACTGGGCTGTAGTCGTGTGGCCACAACTTCAGTTGTGTGTGCGAATCCATCCAGGGATGCGCTGCGGTCGGCATGAGTTGGGCCGCTTGGGGGGCCAAGATTCCGTTGATCTGTTGCACGTGCCGTTGAAACACATCGGCCAATCCGTCGAATGAAGCAACCGGCCCGTTGGTCTTCAGTTCGATCACATGCAGAGCGAGTTCGTTCGACCAGCCGAGATCGGCGAATTCATATTCCGACACAATCTCCCCTGCCGCTGCTTCGAGAACCAAATCGGCGATCGGACGGACATCAAGCGAAGCCTTGTCGACGATCATGTACTCGATCTCGACGCCGAATCCCTCAAATAAATGCAACGGTTGCCGGGCCATCAGAAACTGGTTTGAGTGTGTAAGAAAAAGGGTGGAACGTTTCTCGAAACCACTTGAAGATGCGCCCAGATTGCAGTGGTCGGCCGAATGACAGGTTCAAGACAGGCAGACACTGGAAGACATCGCAGCGCGGTGATCGCCAACTGTCGCTGCAGTTGAACTCCTGGAACGGCTTCCCGAGCATTCGATGGTGACAAGTCTGTCGGACAAGGCGGTCGTTGCCGATCGAACGCTGTCCTACGGGAACATTGCTTTGCGGGCTTCAATCCGCCGGACAAAGACATTCATAATTCTGCGGTAAAGTTCGTCTTTGAGAATCGCGTCTTCGCAGCCAGCATCGATATTGGGATTGTCGTTGACTTCGATGATATAGAACTTCCCGTCCGATTCTTTGACGTCGACGCCGTACAAACCGTCGCCGATCAGGTCCGTGGCCTTCAAGGCCAACTTGACCGCCTTGTGCGGGGCCAACTCGACAGGGATCGTTTCCAGCTTTCCATATCGCACTCGGCCGGTCCGTTGCCTTTGGACCGATGGAGTCATTCGAGAAACAAATGGGATGTTGTGTGGCGGCGTTTGAGGTTCAGGGATATCCGGTGCGCGAGGAACTGACCTACATCACGCACACCCTTCCCGGTCGCCAGGCCGCAGGTCGGATTCGTCAAAGAAGTCGTCCAACTGCGAACGGAGTTCGGCCGTGTCGCTGACCTTGACCACTCCGCGCGAGAACGCGCGGTCCGGCCGCTTGAGGACGCACGGAAATCCCAACTGGTCGCCGACTTGATCGGCGTTTCCGCGGTGAACCACGATCGATTTGGGCGTCGCAACTTTGTGCCGCGCGAGCAATTCGGCCAGGTAGACTTTGTTCGTGCAACGCAGAATCGATTGGGGGTCGTC
>CALJUK010000868.1 GCA_937975745.1 uncultured Planctomycetaceae bacterium
CCCGGCCGAGAATCATTTTCAGTAATGTCGTTTTGCCGGCCCCGTTGGGACCAATCATCCCGACGATGCCACCACGGGGAAGATCGAATGTGAGGTTCTCGAACAGCAGCTTGTCGCCAAACGCCTTCGTGACGCCTTCCGCTTTGACAACAAGTTCGCCCAGAGGGCGGGCGACCGGAATTTGAATGTCGGCCGCTTCGTCGCGGACATCGTAGCCGTGGGCCGCCAGTTCTGCGTACCGCTGCAGACGGGCTTTGCTCTTGCTGGCACGGGCCTTCTGAGACATCCGGACCCATTCGAGTTCCCGTTTGAGGAACCGCTGCCGCTTGGATTCCCGCTTCTCCTCGACAGCCAATCGAGACTGCTTCTGTTCCAACCAGGCGGAGTAGTTCCCTTCGAACGGGAGCCCCCGGCCACGATCCAGTTCCAGAATCCAACCGGCGACATTGTCGAGAAAGTAGCGATCGTGAGTGACGGCAACGACTGTCCCAGCGAAGTTTTGCAGGTACTGTTCCAACCACGCGACCGACTCGGCGTCGAGGTGGTTCGTCGGTTCGTCGAGCAGCAGCAAATCGGGGTTCTGCAACGAGAGCTGACACAAGGCCACGCGGCGTTTTTCACCGCCGGACAGCACGCCGACTTTGGCCTCGGGCGGTGGGACGTGGATTGCATTGCAGGCGATTTCGACCATTCGGTCGAGTTCCCACAGGTTGGCGGCATCAATCTTGTCCTGCAGCTTCCCCTGCTCTTCAAGCAGCTCTTCCATCTCCTCGGGTGTCAGGTCCTCGCCGAACTTCAAGTTGACTTCGTTGTACCGGTCGAGAATCGCCTGTGACTCGGCAACTGCTTCCTGGATGCACTCTCCGACGGTCTTGTCGGGATCCAGCCGCGGCTCTTGGGGGAAGTAGCCGATACGAATTCCCCTGGCCGGCCGAACCGAACCCATGAAATCCTTATCTTCACCCGCCATGATCCGCAGGAGTGTACTCTTCCCGCTGCCGTTGTCTCCCAGCACGCCAATTTTGGCACCCGGAAAGAAGGCCAACCAGATGTTGCTGAGGACCTCTTTCTCGTCATACAGGCGAGTGAGGTCTTCGATGGTCATGATATATTTCTGTGCCATAACTCTTATGCTGCCCTTGCAGAATCGCACTCTCTACCGGACGGCTGGCAACCGGATCGGGTGGAGAATGCCTTGGGTTGGTTTCGGTCGGGGAGGGGGAAACGCTGCCCATCGTCCTGTTGGCTCACAGCTCCAACTGACCGAAGACGGTGGCCAAGACGGTGTATGCCTGCTGGTAGATCCCGGGGGATTGGCTCTCACGCGGTCCGGCGACGTTCAAGACTCGAATTCTATTCGCTGCAATCCATCGCACAATGTCTGCGGGGTCGGATTCTTCCTGCAAATCCCAGACGCGGCAAATTCGCCCCTTGCGACGGGCAATTTGGGCGGTCAGCGCGGTCCCCCCCGTCAACATTCCCCGCGCCACGATCAGGGTCGCGTCCGAATCGACCACGTTCTGACGCGTTCGCAATTCCCGCCTGACGGGCCGCGTCCAATGCGGCCCCTTCCACGCCAGTTTGCCCGCCTGAAACAACGCGAAACGGCAGTTCTGCGTTCGACAATTCCGCACGAAAATTCAGCAACGGACCTGACATGATGGGCTAGACACTTCGTGGAGGACAGTGTGGGTGTCCGGCCGAAACGTGTTCCAAGGCAAGGGGTGAGTGTTCGGCGAACGGAAAAGCGGCCTATTTGATCGGCGGAAGACCGACACGCGGGCAGCAGTCCAGCAAGGGACATTCCTCACACGCGGGCTT
>CALJUK010000869.1 GCA_937975745.1 uncultured Planctomycetaceae bacterium
GACGGACAAAGATAGAACGGCAGACGCTGGGAAACGACCGCCAGATTGTCCGGATCGTTGTTGATCTTGTTGAAGTCAAACAGATGGAATGCATTGGCCTGATCCATCATGGGCAGGATCGAGACGAACAGGCTGACGCCCTGCAATGTGGAATAGCTGACGCCACCCGCGTTGACGTTCGGCAGAACGCTGTGGACATCATGGTAGTTGTGAATCGCCAGTCCGATTTGCTTGAGATGGTTCTTGCATTGGGTTCGCCGGGCCGCTTCGCGTGCCTGCTGAACGGCCGGTAGCAGCAGCGAGACCAGGACGGCGATGATGGCGATCACCACCAACAGTTCGATGAGCGTGAAGGCATTCCGGCGGAACCAGATTGGTGTGCAGGGGCGGGAAAGTCGCATGAAGACCACTCCTTAGAACCAGGAACTCGTGCGGGGAGGGACACCACACAGCGTGGCGTCTTCCGAACCGACTCGAGCGTGGCTGGCTCCTCGGAGGACCGGGGAGAGGCTGGCTGCGACAGAGGCGGGACTTTGTTGACCAAAGTTAACGAAATGAGACTGAGATTCAATCTCATCATTTAACGATGGTCGCCAAATACGGCGAGGATGTCAAGCAACGCATCTAAAAATTTCTCGCGAGAGTCGCAGCAAACGGCCTCTGACTACCGGAATTCAACCTGGCGGACATTTCACAACAGTTTGATGGAATAAAAGTTGTGACACGCAATGCAGCCGCTTTCGAAGCTCGTCGCGCGCTGCGATTCGGAATCGAGCGGATCATGAAATCGGGGGGCCAACACCGATCAGATTCCCCATTTCCGGGGGTATCTCCGAGACTCAGTCCGCATCCGCATTGGTGCCAGATATCCTCCCCGAGCAGTCGTCGCGCGATGACACCGATCAAGCGGGTCACACCGACAAACCGGATTACAGCGACTGAGAACTCCAACAGCCGCAAACGGTGGGCGGAACGGGCGGACTCGTCTCGGCTGGGGGAGTGTGAGCCGGGTACTCTGGTAGGACGATGTCTCAACAGACGGCTCGTACTTTCGAGCGGGCCGACGGGATTTCGAGGAACATGGCAACCGTGGATAAGACTGCGACAACAATCGAGGCGAACATCGCCAGGAGCGGTCCGTACGTCTCGGTCATCGTTCCGGTCTTCAATGAGCGGGAATCGATTCCGGGGCTGCACGCCGAGCTGACCGAAGTTCTGGCGAGTCATTGGGAAGACGCCTACGAGTTGATCTTTATCGACGATGGTTCGACGGATGGCTCGTCCGAGTTGCTTGAGGAGTTCATTCCGTCCGACCCCGCCGTTGTGGTGGTACACTTCCGCCGTAACTTTGGCCAGACGGCCGCCATGACAGCCGGATTCGCGACGGCGCGGGGCGAGGTGGTCGTTTCGATTGATGCCGATTTACAGAACGATCCGGCGGACATCCCAGCGTTGGTTTCCCGTCTGGAAGAGGGTTACGACGTCGTCAGCGGCTGGCGGAAAGACCGTCAGGACAACGCACTGACTCGGACACTTCCCTCCCGCTGCGCCAACTGGCTGATCGGCAAGCTGACGGGCGTCACACTGCACGACTATGGATGCACGTTGAAAGCGTACCGTCGGCAGGTCGTGGCCGACATTCGTCTTTACGGCGAGATGCACCGCTTCATTCCGGTCTACGTGCACATGCAGGGAGGTGCCATCACCGAGATGCCGGTCCATCACCGGGCACGGAGTTTCGGCCAAAGTAAGTATGGCCTGGGTCGCATTTACAAGGTCTTTCTGGATCTGTTGCTGGTCAAGTTTCTGGCATCGTACGCCAGCAAGCCGATCTACGTGTTTGGTGGCTTTGGCCTGTTGT
>CALJUK010000870.1 GCA_937975745.1 uncultured Planctomycetaceae bacterium
GGAGGGCGCCCGCGATGGCACTGCGCGGAGCCCCCCTCGCAGGCCGAGAGGCGCGGGCCGCCTCGGCAGCAAGGGTGCGCACGTAGCGCGGATCGGCGGCGAAGGACTTCGTCTGGTTTCGCTGGTCGAACAGAACATGTTGCCGGCTTGTTGCCGCCGGATCGACGATGGTGATCGGTCGGCCGGCCAAAGCCTGCTTCACCGCTTCCCAATACATGTGGACGGATGAAATCTTCCTGGCCGATTCGTAGGCCATTTGAATTTGTCCAAATCGTTCCGCCTGTCCAGTGGCCTGTTGGACGCGTTCGACGGCAAGCCGTTCGGCCTGCAGAATCTGGCTGGCCGCTTCGCCCGCGAGCAATCTCTGGTGGCCGTCATTCCGCGCGACAAGGTCCTGCCAGGTGGAATCGGACAATCCCCAGTCGTCGTCGCTTGCGAGGTCGGTCTCTTGACGACGGGCATCGGCCGCGGCAGCCGTTGACGGGTCCATGAACAGAGTCGGGCCAACAGGGGGCTGTGTTGCCAGCAGCCGTCGCTCGGCGTAGGCTTCCCCCTCGTTGATGGACTGTTCCCGCTTCTCGATGGCATCGGCAACCTGCCTGTAAGCTGGGACAACCGCGCGGGGCGGATGGACATCGAGCAGGTTGAAGTCGGTCACTGCAATCCCCAGGCGATAGCGATCCGCCAGCTGCTGCATCCGATGCCGACAGTGTTGCTGTGCACTGTCGCGTCCCGAGGTAAGAATGCCTTCCAGTGACAGTCGCGCGACAAGATCGCGGACAACGGACTCGGCCATCGCGCGGAAGACCGCCTCGTCGAAACTGGCGAAGACAAACACCTGCAGGTCTGCAATCTGGTAGTGAACTTCGGCTGTCAGCTCGACGGGAACTTCGTCACCCGTCAGAACCAGACTTTCGCCCGCGGGAACGTCCCCGTCGCCGTCATGCTCGCTGGTCCACTCAATCACTTCCGGTGTGTTACCGCCGGTAGCAGGTTCATTTGCTGTGGGCTGACTGCGAAAGCCTATTTCCAGTGTCCGCAGGCGATCGACCGATTCCCGATAGACTTGTTCGAACGGTTGTGGCCATCGCCAATACCAACCGGGCAAGAGTGTCTCGTGGTACCGGCCAAAACGTGTTACGACAGCCGCATCGGATGTCGGAAGAATGACAATGCCCGAGCAGAACCATCCCGCCAAGACCACGGCACACGTCAGACGCAATAGCAGCCGCCAGCGATCCATCACCAGAAAGATGATTCGCGACGGCGCAAACCGCTCAGCCCAGCGATCAGCCCAATCAAGCACCGAATGCACGCCGCGCCCCAGACCACTTGTTTCCCAGCGTTCGAACCACAGCAAACGCATCGAATTGAGCATGACGGCCAGCGCCGCAATCTCGTGAAAGACGGCACCCCCGGCCGGGCTTAACCAGCCGAGTCCACACAAAACAATGCCCAATCCGTTGAAACCAAATGCAAACAGATAAATGCTCTGCCGAATGGTCTTCACCAACTCGCGAGATAAACGGAGCAGCGACGGCAAAGGCCGCAGCGGATCGCCCATCAGCACTATGTCGCCCGCTTCTGCAGCCAGGTCGCTTCCCGCTGTCCCCAATGCCACGCCAACCGACGCTGACGCGAGTGCCGGGCCGTCATTCATGCCGTCGCCCACAAACGCCATGCGTCCCCCTGAGGCGATCCGTTCGGTGATCCAGCGGGCTTTGTCCTCGGGCAACAGATCGGCTTGGACATCGTCGATGAGTAACGCCTGACCGACATTGGAGGCGACGGCCTGGCGATCTCCGGTCAGCATCGAGAACGAAGTCACGCCCTCGCTACGGAGTTGATTCAGCACTTCAGCCGCTTCGGCACGAACGATGTCACGGACTCCCAGGACACCAATCACGCGGTTGTCGACCGCAACCCACACTGCGGTCTGCCCAGACTGGGCCAAGGCGTCCGCGGCGGCTTCGAATTCCTCGTCGATTTCCACATCCGAGCCGGCCATCCAGCGAGAACTTCCCACCAGCACGCGGCAGTCATCCTGCGAATCGGAGGTGAGGTCTTGCGGGAGATGCCTGACAGCCGAACGGTCCAAAATGGCCGTCACGCCCGCTCCCGGTGATGCGGAAAACTCCACCGCCGCCGGGAGCACCAAGTTCCGTTCGTTGGCAGCCTCAACCAGGAAACGCCCCAACGGATGTTCGCTGCGGCGTTCGGCGGCGGCTGCCAGCTTGAGCAGGTCGGACTCAGCAAGACCGTCTCGAGTGTGAATGTCGCCCAACTGCAAACGCCCTTCGGTCAACGTTCCCGTCTTGTCGAAGGCGATTGTGTCGATGTGGGCGAATTGTTCGAGTGACACCGACCCCTTGATGACGACTCCTTCGCGAGCCAGCCAGGCTAAGGTGGCCATGACGGCAGACGGTGTCGCCAGAATCAGCGGGCAGGGACACGCAACGACCAGCACACGCAATGCCGGCAGAAAGCCGTCCTGCCACTGGCCGGTGGTCACCCGCCAGCCAACCAAGGTGACGAATGCCGCCAGGAGAATGGCGGGGAGAAAGTACCGGGCGAGACGGTCGGCTGTCCGTTCCAGCGGTGCTTTTTGCTCGGCTGCGGCAGCCACGCTGCGGGCAATTTCGGCAACGCGAGTTTGTTCGCCCACGCTGGTTGCCTGAAACACGATCGAGCCGAACTGGTTCAATGTCCCGGCATAGACACGATCCCCCGGATGCACGTCCACCGGCAGACTTTCACCGGTCAGGGCGCTCTGATCGATCGACGATGCCCCTTCGAGAATTCGACCGTCGGCGGGAAGCCGTTCGCCCGGGCGGACGACCAGCATGTCACCAACGGAAAGTTCTCCCGCAGGACAATCGTGCTCTTCCCCATCCTGAAGACGATGAGCCATCGGAGGACGGACGTCAAAAACGCGGCGAATGGCCTGCTGTGCCCGGTCGACCGTGTAACCTTCGAGACTTTCACCGCAGAGGGCAATGAAGACGACAAGCGCCGCCGTCTCGTGTTCTCCCAGGATGATGGCCGCCAGGCAGGCAATTGTGAGGGCCACGTCGGCGCCGATCCGACCGGAAAACAGCCCGTCGAGCGTTTCGTACAGTATGCGAGCCCCGCCCAGGACAGCTGCCAGCAACGCCAGACGAAAACCTCCCACGGTTCTCCAGGAGGCCCACTCTGGCCCGCCGATGACGCCCAACAGCAGATCGGCCGCCAGCAATGCCCCGACAAGTGCCGTCAATGCGTACAGCGGTGCCGACCGATAGTGGAAACTAGGACGTTCGTCGGCATCGGGCCGCGCGGTTCCCTCTCCCGATTGCAGGACTTCACTGAGGGATTCGGGGGCGTAATGCATGGCGTCATCGGCCGGAGGCGGGCAGTTTCGCGTTACAAAGCGGTCAAAAGCCAAGCCTGTATGCTAGCCGAGCAGTGGAGTCGAAACCAGTCGACGTCGGGTCGATTCCCTCTGAACCGAGCGGTAGGTCGGGCCATGTGGCGCACCCGATGGAAGTCTCGCAACAGCGTTTATCCGACTTTTAACGCCGCCCGTTTTTCCGCAATCAGCGACAAGAGTTGCTTCTGCGGATCAGCAAACTTCTGCAGCCCCTCTTCCATCAGCACGTCTTCCAGCTGTTGCATGTCGACCTTTTCGGCAATCTCGTCGAGGACGGACTGGGGAGGCATCTGGTCCACGGTGCGGGAAAAGACCTTTCCAGCCATCTTCTGAATGTCCGAATTGGTGCCAGGCGGATTCGTCTGAATGTCCGACCCTGCCAATGCCGCGACATATTTGTCCGGCGAGTCGGCCGGGTCTTTCGTCCCCGTGCTGGCAAAGATAATTTCCT
>CALJUK010000871.1 GCA_937975745.1 uncultured Planctomycetaceae bacterium
GGGATGAGTCCGCATTGCGGATAATCGTGGCGGCGTTTGAATGCCGAATGATCTGCAAATCAGGCAGATGACGCCGCCAGAAGTCGCTACCTGTAGATGCAGCACGCTCGCGACAGAGGTTTTGGAGCCGCCTCGGGACACGACTGGCAGAGGGGAGAGTCCAACATGCCCGCGTTTGACTGGCAACTGCTGATCACGCTGATCGCGATTTCCCTGGCTGCTGGCTATGTGATCGTGTCATTCCGCAGGTTTCTGGCTGGTGGAACAGGGTGTGGCAGCCGTTGCGGCGGATGTGGTTCGGGCAAGTCTCCGCCTCTGGACACGCCGAATGGTTCGTTGTCCGTGGTGACACTCAGTCCCCCACCTGAAGGTTTCGGGCAGCCAGGTGGTTCGGAAGCAAAGTAAGCGTGTCGTCGGTGAAGCCGTTGTCTTACCGCAGCAAAGTTGTCTTACCGCAGCAATACTGCATAGCCAGCCGGATGAGGATCATTGGCCCGGGACGATCGAAAGTGATCGTCCCGGGCGATTGGGTTGTTCATGTAGCTTTATTCCAAGCAATGCTGCAAGAGCGACGGTTACGGGTTGGAGCAGGGGACATCCTGGCTGACGAGAATCAGGAACTCTGGCTGCGGTGAGATTCCGAGTTTACCGCGGAGAACTCGTGGGTTGTCGGTGGCCTGATACTGATTGAGCACCAGATTGCGTGCGCAATGAATGCGGTGCATGTCAATCGGTGTCGTCCCGCTGGGAAACTTGTCGACTTCGACTGCAGCCCAGGCCAGAAACGCAGGTTTGTGAGGGTACTGGATCAAGAGCTGCTGAATCTTAATCTTCATCATCTTGTCATCAGCCAGGATGGCATATGTTGCGAAGACTTCCTTCTGGTTCTTGAATGCCTTGGCGTCTTCGAGCTTGATGGGCTTTTCGATCGGCCGCGCGTCCGCAGTGGGGGCCTCGATGACTCTGGCGACGCAGTCGCAGTCATCGAACGGTGCAGTGGTGGCACATTCCATGGCCGCCGTAAATGTGTCCTCTCGCCAACAGTCCGAAGATCCTGAGGAGCAGAGTGGCCCATCGTAGCACTTACCCATGGTACCGAAGTACTCGTATTGTGGGCAGAAGCAGGGGAAGTCGACTCCGATCGATGCCGTCAAAATTAGAAGCGCGCACGTCGTACCCATGGGCGGCCCTCACTTTCACAAGGCGTCCTGCAGCATGTGTCGCGGGCACACCTCCAGCGACCGAACTGTGTCCAGGTGAAAAACGAGCGAGTCCAGTCCTCGCCGACCACCTGACCGTCGTCGCGAGTTGCGAGTTGCTTGAGTGTTGCCAGATGGACGTTCTCGCTGATGAAGCGAACTGAACCATCCACCAGCGTGGCCTGAAAACCGCCTTCGTGGGCCGAGACGAGCGGCTCGTTCGCGCTTCGTCCGACGCTCGGATCAATGCCGGCCCAGCTGCAGAAAAGGTTGCGGGCCGGCCGGTGCATGACTGTCGTCAGGTTGTGGATATTCGCGACAGCCGATTCGGGGGAACTCGTCCCGGCCATCCAGCCCGTATTGTAACCCCCATCGACTCGGACCTTTGAGCCATCTTCGTCAAAGGCCCAGTCAGAGGCCTCACCGACGGCGATGGTATTGGACGTACCGTCCGTCACATCGCGCAAGCGCTTCGACTTGTACGCAACAAGAATACCACCCGATGACAGCGATCCTTCAGGGTGCGTCCCGCTGCTCCCACACATCGTCGTTCCCGTGCAGCAAGCAACCAGACGCGTTTCTGAAAATCCATCCGTGGCATTGGGGGCAGCCCCTGAGATTCCGACGTACGATGGGAGGCAGATCTGTCGTGTTCCTGTCGCCACTGTGGTCGGTAGCGGGCTCGACGGACAGCGCATGGTGTCGATAACAATTCCATTGGCAATCGCCCCATTGTCGGCCATGGGCGGCAGGAACGGAGGGAGTGCCGGAGGCTGCGCGCCGTTGCCGTTATTCGGACCGTTCATGTTGAACTGGTTGTAAAGCGGG
>CALJUK010000872.1 GCA_937975745.1 uncultured Planctomycetaceae bacterium
ATCACAGGTCGCTCACTTGCCGCTTTGAAACGGTAAGCCCGGTTGGCCGACGGGCGCAGAAGTCCTGCGGCTCCAGCAGCAGCGGCGGCTTGCAGGAATTGGCGTCGCGATGTGTGACGAGGCATTGACATGTGTCGAAGTCCTTTGGATCGAACGGAGTGAAATCGCTCGCAGGCAGCAGTCACGTTGTTGGGGTAATTCATCCAGGTTACTCACTCCGCCCGGTCGCGTCGATGCCTTGAATACGCACATTTGTGAACCTTCCCGGGCGGCGGGGGTCCAGGCCCCAAGAGACGAGTCTGTCCTCGACTGGCTGGGGGGCTTCGGCGACCGAAATCCCCAAATAAACTCATCGGGCGGATCTTGAGTTGTCTCGGGCTCGTTGTAATAATTCGCGCTAGAGGCTCTACCTTCACCGCCGTCCATTAACGACCACGGCGACGGGAGCCGCTGGTCTCACTCGCCAGCGGTCCTCAATCGAGCACACTCTGTCACATTCGCCTTACACTGCCACGACAGGGGCAACCTGTCAGCGAGAGGCATTCGTTGCGAACTTTGCATCAATCCCACTGGCGGCCTGCGATCGCCTTGATCTTGTGGGGAATCTTCGCGCAGCAACTCGTGGAGATCGAGCGGACGAGGCCCGTAAGGGGTCCGCGGGATGAGCTCCATCTCAATCACTCCAGCACGAGTGAACGGTGCCCCGAAACGAGCATTGCGACGGTCGCCGCCCCGGCAGAGGTAGCCTATTGTGGGTGTGACGAGCGGCCCACTTCGGTCCGGCTGCGAGACACCTCGTTTGGCGGAGTGCAAGACATACGACAGAGTGGCGTCACTTGGTGTCGAAATGTCTTCTGCACATTCGGACCACACGCTTCGCCAATCTCTTCCAGCCCAACGCTGTTGTCGCTGGGAATCCGCTTGCAATTGTGATTGGCCCGCAAGTCTGCTCGCAGGGCGTCCCCATTCCTGGTGATGCGTCCTGACAGCCGAATGGCTGAACGAGCCTCTTCCGCAGGGTCACGATCCAATGCGCCGGACGGACGATCACGCCGATTGTCCTCCGCGTCTCTTTCCGATTGCAATACCCCACCATCCGCTTGCGCCGTCTCGCAGACGACTGTGAGCAATGCAGCGGTTTCCGAGAGGTCCCACTGATGAAAACTCAACATTCGACAAAATCGGTCGAGCGCCCGACATCAACCACGGAGATTGTCACTGCAGCCGCCCAATTGGCCGACGAAGGCCGCGCCGACCAGGCGCTCCACCTGATCGTTTCGAGCAAGTCACTCTCTCCTGAGATTACGAACGCCCGGGGAGTGTGTCTGATGCGCCTGGGCCAGATCAATGATGCCGTCCAAGTTTATCGCTCGCTCGTTCTGCAATCCGGTTGCACCTGGCCGAAACCCGGCTTGCCGGTGATTCATTGCACCAACTTTGCGACTGCTCTGTTGCTGGCGAAACTTCCATTAGGGGCACGCGAAACGTTGGCCCAGATTTCCCAGCAGGATCACCCCTCTGTCGCCCGGCTGCGAGCGGCGATGAAGTCCTGGGAACAGAAGCTCCCACTGTGGGTCAGGCTGACGTGGAAAATCGGGCTGGCACCAGATGTCCCCGTCACCCTGGATTTCGCCCCTGGGGACTTTGTCGATATTCAGACGGGTTCTTCAAAGTCCCTGTAGGAACGTCAGCCCCCCCCCTGCTGTCTCTGGGAGGGAGGGAATACATGACGACCCGGTCCGCTCAGCCAGTAAGGCCTGCACTTTTCCGGAACAACGACTGAGAGGTTTCAAGGCACATGCTCCCCAAGTTCACGCGTACCCAATGGCTGATCTGCATCGTTGCCTCCATTGGATTTGCATTCGACATTTACGAATTGCTGATGTTGCCGCTCGTCGTCCGTCCCGCATTGCAGGAGCTCGCCGGAGTGAGCCCCGGAACACCGGAGTTCGAGCGATGGGTCGGCCTGCTGTTCTTTGTTCCTGCCTTGACGGGGGGCCTAGTTGGCTTGTGGGGTGGCTATCTGACCGATCTCTGGGGCCGCCGGCGTGTCCTGGTGGGAAGCATCCTGCTATATGCTTTCTCTGCCATGGCAGCCGGATTTGCCACGTCCGTGGAGATGCTGCTCTTTCTACGTTGCACAACCTTTATCGGCGTATGTGTGGAGTTCGTGGCCGCTGTAGCCTGGCTCGCAGAGCTGTTTCCGGATCCCAAACGTCGCGAGGCCGTCCTTGGGTTCACCCAGGCATTTTCATCGTTCGGAGGTTTGCTGGTGACGGCGGCCAACTGGCTCGCGTTGCAGTACGGCCACCTCTTGCCAACGATTCATGGGGGACACGAGGCGTGGCGGTACACCCTGATTTCCGGCGTGATTCCAGCATTGCCGTTGATCCTCATTCGCCCCTTCCTGCCGGAATCTCCCGAATGGGAGAAGAAGAAGGAGGCCGGCACGCTCCAGCGGCCGAGTATCCGAGAATTGTTCTCGCCCCAGTATCGCCGCACCACGATTGTGACCACGTTGATGTTTGCGTGTAGCTACGGTGCCGCTTTCGGAGCACTGCAACAAACGCCGCGCATTGTTCCGACGCTCGCCGAGGTTCGGGAGATGACGGCCGGCAAACCCATTCCTCAGAAAAAGAAGCTCGAGCAAGAGACGGCGGCACACATCAACTTCTATCAGGAGATCGGTGGCCTCGCTGGACGAGTTCTCTTCGCGGCCTGTGCAATTTGGATTGTTGGACGCCGAAGGTTGATGCGACTGTTTCAGTTGCCGGGGCTGATTCTCATCCCGCTTGTCTATTTCTTCCCCGCGCGAGACAACCTCGAACTCCTGAAAGCAGGCATCTTTGTCGCCGGGCTGTTGACCATCGCCCAGTTCAGCTTCTGGGGCAATTATCTCCCACTTGTCTATCCGGTACACTTGAGGGGAACAGGAGAAAGCTTTGCCGCGAATATCGGCGGGCGGATTCTCGGAACCTCTGCGGCCCTGGTGACAGCATTCTTGACGCCGCTGATGCCAGACCAGTCCGTCGCATTGGCTGCCGGATGTGTTGCCCTGACGACGTACCTTATCGGTTCGATCGCCTGCTTCTGGCTTCCGGAACCCGCAGCACACTTGATCAGGGATTAGTTCGACATGATCACGATTGGACTTATCGTTCTCGGACTGGTGGCGCTCGTGTGTGGCGCGGAACTTCTGGTCCGAGGTGGCTCCCGTTTGGCGGCCGAGATTGGCGTCTCGTCGCTAATCATTGGACTGACGGTCGTTTCGTTCGGAACAAGCGCGCCAGAAGCAACTGTATCCGTCTCGTCGGCGTTATCAGGCCAAGCGAGTATCGCGGTTGGCAACGTCGTTGGCAGCAATATTTTTAATGTGCTGTTCATCCTGGGGGTCTCCGCAATGATCGTCCCGTTGACGGTTAACCAGCGACTGATCCGGTTTGATGTCCCGTTGATGATCGGAGTGTCACTCCTGCTGTGGGCCTTCTCGCTGGACGGCAATCTCGGGCGAATCGAAGGCGGAATCCTCGTTGGCGGTTTGCTCGCTTACACCGGGTGGTGCCTGAAGATTGGCCAGCAGGAATCACCAGCGATCCAGCAGGAATACGCCACAGCATTCGGATCGGCCCCCACTGCAACCGCCCACCAGAAGACTCCTTCTTACGGGCGGGTCTCCAGGCTGTGGTGGCACGGACTGATGGTCATGGCCGGTCTTGGGCTCCTTGTGCTCGGTGGCAATTGGTTGGTCAACGGCGCCACTCAACTCGCCAGAAATATCGGCATCAGCGAACTGGTGATTGGTTTGACTATCGTCGCCGCAGGAACATCGCTTCCCGAGGTCGCCACGTCCCTCGTTGCGGCCTTCCGGGGCGAGAACGACATCGCAGTTGGCAATGTCGTCGGTAGCAACGTTTTTAACATTCTGGGGGTCCTGGGACTGAGTGCCGCTGTCGCTCCAACAGGGGTCTCTATCGCCGATCAGGCTCTGCAGTTCCACATTCCCGTGATGACCCTCGTCGCCGTTGCGTGCCTGCCAATCACCTTCACCGGCCATCAAGTTGCGCGTTGGGAAGGGGCGCTGTTCGTGGCCTACTACGTTGCTTACACAGCGACAGTCGTGATTTTGGCCAACGGCAGTCCCGTGCTTCCCGTGTTTCGATTGCTGATGATCGGATTCGTCATCCCGTTGACAGCCGTCACACTGACCGTCCTGGCCATCCGCTTCGCCACACAACAGGCCCGGTGAACGCATGACTTGTGAACGCCAGAACTGTCCCAGTCACGACTCAGGTCGGTTGACCCCGGCCAAGACCTCCGCGACGCGCGCATCCCCACTTCAACTGTCGTAGAAGCTGCCGTGATCCGTCCTCCGGCGTTCCAAAGACGAATCGGCTGCAAACAAAAAAACGCCGAGCGGTTTCCCACTCGACGTTTCTGTTGACGCGTTTGTCAAACCGCATTCACCTCGGCATGACCTTAGTAGCGGCGACCGCCACCACCGCCGTATCCGCCACCGCCGGAACGGCCACCTCCACCGCCGTAACCACCGGAACGGCCCACGCCCCCC
>CALJUK010000873.1 GCA_937975745.1 uncultured Planctomycetaceae bacterium
TATCTCCCGTTTCGACAAGAACGATCGACTGGGCTTTCGAGTCAGCGACAGCGAGCCAGCCATTCGGGCCGACACTCATGGCACCGATCGACTTCAAAGGGACCTTGCCCGACTGGACATCAAGAACCAGCGGCGCATCGGCCGAGCCCTTTGCTTGCAGGTCAGTCGAAACATCACTCAACAGCGATCGTCCCAGACCAACGATGGCGAAAGTCAGCAAGAATGCCGTCACGATTCTGGTGGTTGTTTTCACTTAAGAGTCTCCTCGGCCGGGGTCAGCGAAGGGAGGGCATTTCAACGGCATCGGCCGGCGAGGCGAAACCGTCAGCCACGAGAATAAACGTCGGCCGCGGGGACGTCTAGAGGCGCGCCGGATTCGACAGGCGGAGCGCCTACTTGGTTGTCGGCTGGCGTAAGACTGCTGTAGGATGCCCGTCGGTGGCCCGGAACAGGCAGTGGAAGCGGGCCGAGCGATCTCCAATGACTCCAACCTGGATTTTCGACGATGCCCAGCGAGACCGATCGGAACGCACTAAAATTGGCGCACGACGTGTTCTTTACGCTCAACGATGACTCACCCGAAGCGCAGCAGAAGTTGGTGGATGCCTGCCATCGCCATTTGGCGGGACATGACGGAGTCGTCTCGTTCGCCGCCGGGACACTTGTGCCCGACCTGCAACGACCGGTCAACGATCGCGCCTATCAGGTCAGCCTGCACCTTATCTTCCAGACGCGAGCGCACCACGACGCATACCAGACGTCTCCACGGCATCTGGCCTTCATCGAAGAGAACCGAGACAACTGGAAGCAGGTCCGCGTCTTCGACAGCAACGTGTCATAACGCCCAAGTCAGGCGGTCGGCCGTCCGAGCGGATCCACATTTACTCGACGGCCAGGTCGGCCAAGGGGCGGACGACCTTGATGTCGGGATTCGCCTGCAGGTCGAGGTATTCGGGCGTCAGTGGAGCGTCATTTGGCAAGTCAGCCAGGTTGCAGGCGACTTCGACAACAGGCCGCTCGAAACTGTCGGGATTCGTCTGGACAACGCGCCCCCGTCGACCGTTGCTGAGTTCCACGAACGACCCTACGGGAAACAGCGAGACAGTCTGCAATAGGGCCCGCACAGCGGCCGGGTCAAACAGTCCCCGATTTGCGGAACGGACCATGTGCTCGGCAATGCGGTATGGCAGGATCGCGTCGCGGTGCGGCCGTTTGTCGGCTAACGCCACGTACGTGTCGGCGACGGCTGCGATTCGGGCTAGTGGATGAATCTGTGGACTCTCTCTCCTCCGGGGGTAACCCTGCCCATTGCAACGTTCGTGCATCTGATAGATGACGAAGGCTGCCGCTTCCGGAAGCTGTTCCCGGTCGACAATCAGATCGAACGTGAGAATGGGATGGCGGGTCATCGCGGCGCCAGTTGATTCGACCCAGGTTTTCTCCGTCTTCAGCAGTCGTGCGGGAATCAGCAACATGCCGGCATCGTGCAGCAGCGTTCCCAAGGCCAGCCAATGCATCTCTTCGGCATCCAGACCGCTGCGAATGCCCAGACTGACAGCCAGCATGGCCGCGTGAATCGCGTGTCGAGCCGGGTACTTGTCGCTGCGTGGATTGGCCGCCAGGCTGTTCCAGATTTCGTGATACTGACAGACTTTCTCCAGCATTTCGTCCGCGAGCTGACTGACCGGTTCGACACAATCGATGGGGGCACGCTGCATGCGCAGGAACAAGTTATACAGTCGGTCGACGGCCGACACGTACCAGCAAATGCATTCGTTTCGAACGACGGAGTTCGCATCGACTGGCGCGCCACGCTCCGGAAGCTCGCAAAGCCGCGTTTTCTTCGGGGAGCGTTGCAGCGTACGATTCTTGAAGACGATCTCGTCGAGTGCGTCAGAAAAGTCGTTTCGCTCCGGGCAGTAATAACCGGCGCGATCGGGCGGAACGACTTCTGCACTCCCCCGCGCTCGGCCGGCGCACAGCCAATCGACTTCGCTCGAATGAATCTTGACTGTCGCCACATTGCGCCGCTGCAGCCGAGAGATGAACCCGGGAGTGACCTGGGTTCCACCGGCAATCAGCAGGACATTGCGATCGTCATAGACGGGCCGCTTCAATTCCGCGCCGATCTGCAAACCCGAGACGCGGACCGACTCATAGCCGTTTTCATCCGGACTGTCGGAAGCGACAGATGTTGCGCGTGTCGGATTCTGGACG
>CALJUK010000874.1 GCA_937975745.1 uncultured Planctomycetaceae bacterium
CCGAAGGCCCCCCCCTGAGTTGCGGCACTGGATGTTCCCCGTCCAACAACCGGCCCCCCCGTTTCACGGAGTTCGGCTGCCAGTTCAGTAAACGTCAGCCGTTTGCCGTTGGGCCCTGACACGCCACCGTCCTCGTACGTGCACTCAGCCACATCGCAGTTCCACATCAGACCGGCCCGCTGGCACAACTGACGCTGAATGTCACGGCCCGCTTCGTAGGCGGCAATCCCCGTGGCGAAAGTGACCCGGCTCCCTCCCGTGACGTCGGTGTAACCGGCGCTGTCCGTGTCGCCGACGGCCGGACTGACATCTTCGGCGCGAATGCCGAGCGTCTCGGCCAATTGCATGGCGATGCTGGCCCGGCTACCGCCGATATCGGTCGAGCCCTCAATCATGGCAACCGTTCCGTCGTCGTTTACCGTGGCGGTCACGGCCGACTTCAGCCCGGCATTGAACCAGAATCCCGTGGCCACACCACGACCACGGTAAGGTCCTTCCAGTTTCGATTGGTAGTGATCACCGCTCTGAATGGCCTCGACTGTCTCTTTCATCCCCACGCGGGGATAAACGACGCCGTCGACGCGCCGCGTTCCCTCGGCGGCACCGTTCTGCAGTCGAAACTCGATCGGGTCAATTTTCAGTTGTTCGCAGATTTCGTCCAGAATCGTTTCGGTCGCGAAGGCCACCTGGGTCGAACCAGGTGCCCGATAGGCGTTGCTGCGGGGCTTGTTGACGCAAACGTCGTAGCCGTCGACACGTGCATTCGGGAAGTCGTAACAGGAGAAGACACACATGCAGCCCGCATTGATGGGCGAACCGGGAAACGCACCGGCCTCGAATGCCAGCCAGGCTTCTCCGGCGGTAATTTTGCCATTCTCGTCCACGCCGATCTTCACCCGCATGTACGATCCCGGGGTCGGTCCCGTCGCTTCGAACACGCTGGCTCGATCCATCACCAGTTTGACCGGGCGGCCCGACTTCCGCGACAGGACGGCGGCCACCGGTTGCAGATAGACGGAGATCTTCCCGCCAAATCCGCCGCCAATCTCCGTCGGCACAACCTTCACCTTGGACAGCGGCATCCGCAGGAGTTCGGCAATCTGCTGCCGCACGGTGAACGACCCCTGCGTACTGGTCCAGACGGTCAAATGACCGTCTGCATTCCAGAGGGCCGTCGCCACATGGGGTTCGATATAGCCTTGGTGAACGGTGGCCGTTGTGAATTCGCGTTCGATGACCAGCTTGGCTTTGGCAAAACCGTCGTCGACATTTCCCTGCTCGTAGCGAAAATGTTTGGCGATGTTCGTCGGACCGGTCGAGGTCTCTCCTGCCAGCGACTCGGTCTTCAAGTCATCCAGCAGGATCGGCGCATCGGACTTCATTGCGTCGAGCACGTCCAGGACCGGCGAGAGAACTTCGTACTCGACTTCGATCAGCCGGGTTGCTTCTTCAGCAATGTGCACATTGTCGGCGGCAACCGCAGCGACGGCATGGCCTTTATAGAGAACCTTGTTCTGCGCCAGAACATTCGAGCTGAGGTGCTGCAGATTAACCGAACCTTCGCCCAATTCGGCCACACGGTTCGCCGCATCCGGCAGGTCCGCGTGGGTGACAACCGCATGCACACCGGGCAGCGATTTTGCTTTGGAGATGTCGATTCTCTTGATGCGGGCGTGGGCGTGCGGGCTCCGCAAGATCACACCATACAGCATGCCCGTCATTCGGATGTCGGCACCGTAGTGGGCGCGACCGGTGACCTTATCGACACCGTCATGGCGAATCGGCCGTGTCCCGATGACGTTGTACTTGCGTCCGTTGGCTTCCGGCGAGGTGCTTGCCGGCGTCGCGGGATGTTCTGTGGTTGACATCAGGAATGAGCCTCCTGTTGTTGGGCAGCCTGAGAGTGACACTGTCCGGCGACGTCCATGACGGCCTTGACGATCTTGTCGTAGCCAGTACACCGGCAGAGGTTGCGAGCCAGAATGAAGCGAATGTCGTGCTCGGTTGGATTGGGATTCTGCGCCAGCAGCGCCTTGGCCGACATGATGAAGCCGGGCGTACAAATGCCACACTGCAACGCGGCATGTTCCAGAAATGCCTGCTGCAACGGGTCCAGTCCTTCGGCAGGCGCCACGCCTTCGATGGTTTCAAGCTTGGCACCGTCGGCTTCAACCGCCAGCACCAGACAACTGTCGACAGCTCGCCCGTTCATCAGAACAGTGCAAGCACCGCAGTTACCGTTCGAGCAGCCTTCCTTGGTTCCGGTCAGTCCGAGGACATCGCGCAGGGCTTCCAGCAGCGTCTGTCTGGGAGTGCACAGAAAATCGGTCGACTCCCCGTTAATTGTCGCCGAGACGACACGTTTCTTGGCCATAACCGTTCCTCATGGTGCTGGTCCCCGGCGAAGGGGGCGTTCGGTCACGCGATTGGTGTTTTCGAATCCGGTGATCCGTTGATCGGACCAGTCCGGTCCAGTCCGTTGTCACATCTCGCTGTTACGTTAGTCGATCGTATGGTCCGGCAAGGCTTGTCGGACCACGTCCCGTTTATCCGCTGAGGCCGCGTGCCCGCAAGATGGCTTCCCGAACGACACGTTCGACCAGCACGCCAGTCACATGCAGGCGAAACTCGCGCGTCCCTCGCATGTCGTCGATGGGCGAAATCGTCTCGCGAGCGATGGCGGCCGCCTTCTGCAATGTCTCGTCCGTGGCCGGAGAACCGATCAAGGCCTCCCCCACCTTTGCTGCCAGCAACGGTGTCGGTGCGACGGCACCCAGGCCCACGCGGGCGGCCGTAATTTGCTCGCCAGAATCGTCCAGAGAGACACTGGCTCCCACGCCGACGACGGCAATGTCCATTTCGTTCCGCGGAATAAACCGCCGGTAATGCGAGCCGCTGTGTGCCGGTGGAGCCGGCATCCGCAATTCGACCAGAAGTTCTCCCGGTTGGAGAACGTTCTTCCCCGGAGCGGTACAAAACTGTTCCACGGGGACTTCACGACTGCCCGACGGTCCGCTGATCACGCAGACAGCCGACAAGGCAATCAAAGAAGGAATCGAATCGGCTGCCGGTCCGGAGTTGCACAAGTTGCCGCCGACACTGGCTCGGTTCTGAATCTGCACCCCCCCGATAATACCGCAGCTATCGACCAACGCCTGGTAATGGCTGCGAATCGTTGGATCGGCCATGATCTTCCAACAGGGGACTGCGGCACCGAGGCGAAGCCCGTTGCTGTCGGCCTGCAGAGGATTGAGTTCGGGAATCTTTTTGATGTCGACGATCACATCCGGCGCCAGTCGCCCGGTTCGAACATGGTCGATGAGATCTGTTCCGCCAGCCAGCGGACGGGCTGATCCATTGTGACGTGACAGCAGGCTGACAACATCAGCCAACGAGGTCGGTGCTTCGTAATCGAAGTCGCGCATGGTCTCGGAAAATCCACTGCGGTTACATCGGGATGTCCTGCACCGGTCAGCCAGCAGGCCACCGGGCGAACCGATATGGTAGTCCGATGAAGTCGCGTCTGTCGAGAGTCTGATGGTGAGGATCGCAAACCGATTCATTTTGCAGTAGCGAGGCCGCAATCCACGACTACTGCTCGGCCGCTTCGTCCTTCACCGAAAGACGTAGTCGCTCGTTGTACGACCGCAGTTCGACGAAACCTTCCGACATGCTGATGCGCAGCTCGTGAAAGCCGGGCGTCGAGGGGAGTTCTTCCTCGGCCAGCATCCGTCCAGTTTGCTTTTCGATCGCCACCACCTTCGTGCTGCGATAGCCGCGGCCTCCCCGACGCTCGTACGTCCGAACCGAGAATAACAGGACGGGATTTTCAGCGAAGTGCTGCACGATCAGATCCTGCGACTCGATCGCCTGCTCCCAAACCAGACCGCCGCCATGACGATCGAACGCATACAGCGGTCCGTTGACCCGAATCGACGGCAGATTCTCGGAAAAGAAGCCCATTCGGTTTCGACCGTTGACGGCCAGGTAGATCCGCTCGGCATCGGCCACCACAGAAAATTGATTCTGTGCCGTGAAGTGCGTCCGCGAGATCGCCCCCAATTTCAGTTGCGCCCCATCGTGCAAGTCCAGCAGGAAGCATTCGCCGGTCGGTGTTACCGCCAACAGCTGATCGGAGCCGAGAGTGGCAAATCGAGAATCGACCGGATAACCGACTTTCCACACGACCTTACCAGTTTCGGGATCGACCAGTTGCACCCCGGTTTGCCCCAGTTTCAGTCCGAACAGAGTTTTTCCGAGTGAGGGCAGAAATTGCACAAAACCCTCATCCAGGAACGCAAACGCATTGCGAACCGCCTCAACCGCGTGCGGGCTTTCGACCAGCCGGCCATCCTCGGCACGGTAAACTGTCACGTCCGTCAGGTCCGGCGACATCACATACAACCGGTCCTCGCTTCCCACGACGACAACATTCGATGCCACGCGAGACAGGCTCCACCGGTCGCGACCGTCCGTTGCGTCGAGCACACGAAGTTCCCGACGGCCCAGAACGCAGACGTAATCCTGATTGGCGGTCGCCAGCATCCCGGTCTCTCGCGACCAACTGGGAAGACTGTTGTTCGCCAGGAATGCGGCATTGGCCTGCAGCATCAAACGCCCCCGATTGGGAGACGGATGCCGGTAGTAATCGTTCGCGCCAACGTCATCCAACGCCATGGTCCACTGCAATTGGCGATCGGACATGGAAAGGCAATGC
>CALJUK010000875.1 GCA_937975745.1 uncultured Planctomycetaceae bacterium
CAGGTCCCCATGAAGCCAGGAATGACGCTGTCGACGTCGCATGGTGAGCATACGAAGTCGCCGTATGTGATTGTCCGCGTGCGGACGGATGAAGGTGTCACCGGTCTGGGCGAGGCGACGGTCACGTCCGTCTGGAGCGGCGAAACCGGACCGGCCTGCGTCGGCATCATCCAGGGCATCATCAAGCCGTTGCTGCTGGGTCAAGATCCCAGGCAGATCGTGAAACTCCGCCGGGCCATCGATGGTGCCGTTCGCTTCAATCCGTTCACGAAGGCGGCCATCGAGATGGCATTGTGGGACATCGCCGGCAAAGCGGCCGGTGTTCCTGTGCACCAACTGCTGGGGGGGAAGGTCCGGGACGAGTTGCCGATTAAGATGGTGATTGGATCCTTTGATGTTGCGAAGTCGGTCGAGCTGGCCAAGCGGTTTCTTGACTGGGGCGTCGACTGCCTGAAGGTGAAAGTCGGCCGCGACCCCATCGCCGACGAAGCTCGCGTCCGGGCCGTTCGACAGACTGCCGGCCCCAATATTCCCCTCAGTATTGATGCGAACTGTGGCTGGAGCGTCTCACAGGCGACACGGATGCTGGGGAAGTTGAAACAGTATGATCTGCTGGTGGCGGAACAGCCGATCTCCACAGCCGACCCGGCCCAGTTGGCGATTCTGCGTCAGCGATCCGAAATTCCCATCATGGCGGACGAGTCTGTCTTCACGCTCAGCGATGCCTGGCATATTACGCAGCATCGGGCAGCCGACGTTATTAGTGTCTATCCTGGCAAACAGGGAGGCCTGCTCGGTACCTTGGAGGTGGCAAACGTGGCCAAGGCGGCCGGGATTGTCTGCACGATGGGAAGCAACCTGGAACTGGGCATCGCGACAGCCGCCATGCTGCACGTCGGAGCCGTTTGCCCCACGATTGCCTGCGATCAGTTCCCTGGCGACTTCATCGGCCCGTTGTACCACGAGTCGGACCTTCTGAAGACTCCGCTCGAGCTGGGCCCGAAGGCATCACGTGTTCCGGACGGCCCGGGTCTGGGTGTTGAACTCGACGAGGAGGCACTTGAAAAATACCGGGACACGTCCGGCCTGGCCCAGACAATTGGCGAGACAACCGACACAACGTTTGAGGGATAGCTGTCGCCACACATCGGTGATGCCGGGCTGATGCATGTCCGTGTCTCGAAGCCGTCGACGTGCAAGCTTCGGCCACACACCGCTAACTACTCGCGCTGCGGTAGTGGTTCAGTGACCAGCGGAAGATCTGCCGAGAGAGGAACAACGACAGGACCGCTGACAGTATCGCGACGGCCGTCAGGTGGCCGGGCTGAATCGCCTTGTCCAGCAGGATTCGGGCGGGAACTGTGACCACCAGCAGGATCGGCAGGACGTACGAGAAGGCGAAGAGCAGGACCTCGCCGGCGGCCGATCCACTGTAGATGCTTCGTGGATAGCGGGCGAATGCCGTCACATAGAACCAGAAGTCGTACAGACCCTGGTTCCGTCCGAACCAGATGCTCGTGCTGGCCAAGGCCAGCATCAGGCTATACAGGACGGCCACTCCTGCCAGTAACAGCACGACATACATTCCAATTGCCACGGGTCCCGGAATACGGCCGATCTGCCACAATGAGTATCCGAGTAGACTGCCAGCCAGCAGCAACTGATTCAGCATCGCGAGATTAATCCGTTCGAACGAGACCAGAAACTGCGTGTCGACCGGTTTAAGGAGGATGAAGTCCAAATTTCCAGTGCGAATCATCTCGCTGAAGTTGGCGCAGTTAGGCATGAAGAACGCTTCAACAATCGCGTTGATGATCATTCCGGTGGCCATGAAGGCGAAGTACTCCGGCTCCGTCCAGTCGTTGATCGTCCGGACCTTCGCGATGATCACTTTGAATAGGACCAACTGAGCGGCGAACCAGAAGGCCCGCGTCACCAATTCGATCAGAAAGTTGCCTCGGAACGTCATCTCCCGCACGAGAGCGTTCCGGGCGAACGTCAACCAAATCCGCACGTAGTGAGCGCGGAATGGCGGCGTGTCGGATGTCATCTGCGATGCCTCAGCAGTCACGGCCCGACACCTCGACGTGTCTCTCTCCTGAGGAAATCTGCCCGATCACGCGGGCATTGACGCCAGTCGTCGCAATCGCTGCCAGGACCGCCTCAACGGAGTCTGGCGTGACGGCCAGGACAAGGCCGATTCCCATGTTGAAGACTCGCCACATTTCTTTTGGCTCGATGTTGCCGAGTCGTTGTAGCCATCGGAAGCAACCGGGACGTTCCCAGCTTGCCGCGTCAATGTCGGCCCGAATGCCTTCCGGGAGGACTCGTTCGAGATTCTCCGCCAGCCCGCCGCCGGTGATGTGTGCAATTGCGTGGACATTGTGTCGGGAAACGGTGGAATCCCAAATGGCCCGCAATGCCTCGACGTAAATCTGTGTCGGTGTCAGGAGAATCTCGCCGACCGTCTGGTTGAGTTCAGTCACCGGCGTATCGGCGGCGAGGCCTGCCAGTTCGAAGACGACCTTGCGGATCAGACTGTAGCCGTTGGAATGAAAACCGGTCGAATCGAGTCCGATCAGAACGTCGCCTGGTTGGGTGGCCTTCCCGTCGACAATCTCGTCCCGTTCGACGACGCCGACACAAAAGCCCGCCATGTCGAACTCGCCGGCAGCGTAGACGTCGGGCATGATGGCTGTCTCACCGCCGAGCAATGCGGCACCGGCCTGACGGCAACCGTGGGCAACACCTTCAACGAGTTGGGCGATCAGTTCCGGGTCGTCTTTGCCGAGTGCAATGTAGTCCAGGAAGAAAAGAGGTTCGGCTCCCAGACAGAGGCAGTCATTGACGCACATGCCGACGAGATCGATCCCCAGCGTATTGGCAACGCCGGTCATGCCAGCCAATTTGATCTTTGTTCCGACGCCGTCACTGCCGGAGACGAGGACTGGATCACGGTAGCTCTTGCCCTCTCCCGCCAGGCGGAACAGACCGGCAAAGCCGCCGGGGAGATCGATGACGCGGTCGGACCGCGTGCTGGCAATCAGCGGGGGAAGCTTGGCCATCGCCTGCGCATACAGGTCGAGGTTCACGCCGGCGTCTTTGTAGGTGGGTGATGACATCAGGCCGTTCATCCAGATTGAAGCAGAACTGCAAACCGCCCTTCCGACCGCCCTCGGCCAGGCGGAACGGACGGCGTTATGGAACTCGATCGGCAGACCAGAACGAGTTGTGGATGGCATCATATCGTCTGGTGTTGGCGAATTCACGGGATACGGGGCGGTCTGCGGGGGAGTCTGCGGGAAAGTTGAGCATTCGGAGACTTTCAGCGCCAAATGCGGCTGCAGGGCGAAAACACAGTGAATCGACAACGCAGTGCAGCGGCAACGCAGTGAAAAAAATGGCCCCGCGTGTCCGGTGAGGGACAGGCGAGGCCACGGGAACGCTGTCAAACCGTCAGGCTGCCTTTCGCAGAGATTACTGCGGAGACGCCAGGCAATCCGGATCAGGCGTTGTAGTAGAGGTCGAACTCATAGGGGTGAGGCCGCAGACGGATCGGATCGATTTCGTTCTCATACTTGAAGTTGATGAACGTGTTGATCAAATCTTCGCTGAAGACGTCTCCCTTGGTGAGGAAGTCGTGGTCGGCCCGCAGAGCTTCGAGAGCTTCACCAAGTGACTTGGGAGCCACATTGGTCTTGGACAGCTCTTCGGGTGTCATGTCATAAATGTCACGATCGAGCGGCTCGCCCGGGTCGATCTTGTTCTGGATGCCGTCAATCATGGCCATCAGCAACGCAGTGAAGCTGAGGTAGCCGTTGGCTGTCGGATCGGGGCAGCGGAACTCGACACGCTTGGCCTTCGGGCTGCCCGAGTACATCGGGATACGGCAGCTGGCTGACCGGTTCCGCTGGCTCATGGCGAGGGTGACCGGGGCTTCGAAACCGGGAACCAAACGGTGGTAGCTGTTGCAAGTCGGGGCCGACAATGCAATCAACGCTCGGCCGTGCTTGAGGATACCGCCGATACCATACAAACCGAGTTCGGACATGCCCGCATAACCTTCGCCCGCCATCAGCGGGTTGCCGTCCTTCCAGATGGAAATGTGAGTGTGCATCCCCGAGCCGTTATCTTCGAAAACGGGTTTGGGCATGAACGTCACCGTCTTGCCGTGCTGCTTGGCGACATTCTTGATGATGTACTTGTACCACATGAACTGATCGGCCATCTTGAGCAGCTCTTCGAACTTCATGTCGATTTCGCACTGCCCGGCTGTGGCGACTTCGTGGTGATGGGCTTCAATGACGATGCCCACCTTGCGAAGTTGGTTGACCATCTCGCCCCGCAGGTCGTGCATGGTATCGATGGGCGAAACGGGGAAGTACCCACCCTTGTAGCCGATCTTATGGCCGAGGTTACCGCCATCTTCGGGACGCCCGGTATTCCAGGCGGCTTCGGACGAATCAATCTCGTACATCGCGCCGCGCTGTGTGGTGGCGTAGCGGATATCGTCGAAGACGAAAAATTCCGGTTCCGGGCCAATGAAGCAGGTGTCACCGATGCCAGTCTGCTTCAGGTAGGCGACGCCGCGTTTGGCAACGCCGCGGGGATCCTTGTGGTAGTTTTCCTTGGTGATCGGGTCGTAAACGTCGGCGATGACGCTGACTGTCGGCACCGAGTAGAAGGGGTCCATCTTGGCCGAGCTGGGGTCGGGAATG
>CALJUK010000876.1 GCA_937975745.1 uncultured Planctomycetaceae bacterium
CTGGACGTCCTGCGTCGCGCGACAGTATTCCGCATAGGCGGCCGAAATATTGCCAGTATTCCGATTCAACACAGGGATTGGCCCGGTGACCTGCAGATTGAGCATCCCACTGTCCGTCGCCTGATCGGCACCAGCTTGCAGCTGCACGGTCACGTTGGGGATCGGTTGCGCTTCTTGCCGTTCGAGGTTGGCCGCCGCTTGGGCAACACGTGCCCGGGCCGCCTGTAGCTCCGGACTGCAATCGACCAGCGTTTCGTACACAGAATCCCAGTCGCGGCTCATAATTCCTGTGGGAAGTGTCGTGGAGAGATGGGCGACCCGCATGTTGGGAACGCCTGCCACCGCGACGAGTGACTGCCAGGCTCCGCGGAAGGCGACCTCGGCCTGTTGCCGAATCAGGTCGATCGATTGCAATTGAATTTCAGCCTGGAGGTAATCGACCTGTGTCCCCTCGCCTGCCTCTCGGCGCTGCCGTGCTCGCTCAACACCGGCTTTGACGACTTGCAGAAACTCTGTCGTCAACTCGACACGGCGTTGGGCAGCCAACGCTTCGTAGAACCGCATACGAACGTCGGTCAGGACTCGAAATCGCTGTGTCTCGACTTCCCACATCTGGACTTGGACCGACTGATTGAGCACCTGCTTGTTTAGGCCCAGCTTATTTCCGCGGACGAATTCCTGCTGGATATGAACTCCCTGCTGATCTGTATTCCGATCCGCCAACTGACTGGCCCAGTAGCCCACCTCAGGATTGGGATACTGACCGACCTGATCGCGTACTCCGATCGCAGAATGCGCCGAGGCGGCGAGTTGCTTGATTGCGGGGTTGTGTTCGAGCGCAAGCTGCTCGAACGCGGCAAGTGTCAAATCACCCTCAGCCTGCGGTCCGATCTGGCGGGAGGGCGGGGGCGTCGACTCCGGCGATGACTCCACGGCCAGTTCGAGCGCGACGGCTCCTTCAGAAGCATTTTCCTCAGAGGACACGTGGATCACTTCGGCAGGAGATTCGACGGCAGGCGGCTTCGTTGCCGATGGGGCAGGCTCGTTCGCGGGCTTTGTTGTGGCGATTCGCTCGGTGGCCGAGGGGGCGGGATTCAACGCTTTTTTGTGACGTTCATGTGGAGCCACCGCTGTCGCGTGGTGGGTGGCTGTCGACGAAATGCCGGCGCAGCCAACAACTGCCAACAAGACAATCGCCAACGACCCGCTTGCGAAACGTGAGATCCTCTGAATGCGTGTGTCCATGTTTAACGTGTGCCCATGTTGACATCCATGCTTGATGGTCGGATGGGAGGTCCCGCTTCCTTGGGGTTCGTCCGCCACCTCCTATGCCCCCGGGGACAGTTCGCCCCCGTAGTTACAATCGGAAGATGTGGCATGCGCGTTGAAAGGGAATCGACTGCTGCAACACGACGGACCGGTTCGGATTGGAGGTTTCCGCAAGTCAGGAAGAATCGATACAACTGCCAAAGTCGGCTGAGACCTTGGCAGATCGGTGGGGTGGCCTGCAAACGTCTCTGGGTGAGAGCAATGAGGCGAGCTTTCGCGACCGAAGTTCCAAAACTTCAATCATTTTTTGAAAATTCTGCATGCCTCATGGACTGGCATCTGGCATGACGGGCGAGAGGAGGCCAACATGGACGCAGAAACCGGAAAACAACACATCGACGGATTCATGCCGACATGAGCCGCTGGAAACCGTCCTTGTATGTTGTGTCGAAAAACTCTTGTGAGTCCCAAGGAGTCCGTATGAATTCTGAGAGCCGGCGAACCTTTTTGAAGCAAACATCCGCGGCGGTGGCGACGGCCACGTTGACCGCAGGGTTTCAGCAGTCGGCAAAGGGGGCAGCCAGCGAGCGAGTCCGGGTCGGCATCATTGGGGCCGGCGGTCGGGCACTGTCGTTGATTGATTCGTTCTCGCGAAATCCAGAGGTCGACGTTGTCATCATTGCTGATCTGGATGCCAATCGACTTCCCCGAGGATTGGCCACGTCGGAAATTCATCAGAAGAAGAAGCCTCGCGGAGAGAGCGACTTTCGCCGGATCATTGATGACCCAACGATTGATGCCGTCGTGATTGGGACACCGGATCACTGGCACGCGATTCCAACCATTCTGGCCTGTCAGGCGGGTAAAGACGTCTATGTCGAAAAGCCAGACAGCCACAACATCGTCGAGGGAATGCGGATGGTGGCGGCCATGCGGAAGTACGGCCGCGTCATCCAGATGGGTTCGCAGCATCGCTCGACAGACCGGCTGCAGTCGGCAATCGCCTTCGTCGAATCCGGAGCACTAGGGCGGTGTACCGTGGCGAAGGCCTGGGAAAGTTCGAAGCAGGGAAATATTGGTTACCCGCCGGATGGCACACCGCCGAAGGGTGTCGACTACGACATGTGGATCGGGCCAGCCCCCGAGCGGCCGTTCAATCCCAACCGGTTCCACGGCCGCTGGAGGTGGTTGTACGACTTCGGTACCGGCGATCTGGGAAACGACGGAGTTCACCGGCTGGACATGGCGATTGCCGTCCTGAATGCAGCTTGCCGGGCTCAAGGGGACGAGCCGGTCGGTCTACCGACGTCGATCTTTGCCAATGGCGGAAAGTGGTACTTCGACGACTCGCAAGAGTTCCCCGATACAATGCAGGTGAACTACGAGTTTGCCGGCAAACATCCCAAGCTGCTGACGTACGAAATGCGGGTCTGGGTTCCGTATCCTTATCTCGGCCTGGGAGAGGGATCGGCCGTCTTTGGCGACAAGGGGTACATTGTCGTGGGAAATTCCAAATGGACGGCCCACGGTCGTGGCGGAGAAGTTCTGGCCAGCGGGTCAGGAACCAGTCACGAGGCGACTCACGTGCAGAATTTCATCGACTGCATCAAATCACGTAAGAAGCCTTACTGCGATCTGGAAACCGTTGGACACCCCGCGTCGGTCTTATGTCATTCCGGAAACATCTCAGCCCGGCTGGGACGTCAACTGACTTTGGACGCCGAGACCGAGTCGTTCGTGGGAGACGACGAAGCGAACGCCTTGCGATCCCGCCCGGAATACCGCAAACCCTGGCTGTTGCCCGAGGTCTGAGAACATTTTCATTGACGAATAGAAAGCAGCCACGTGCCTAAGAAATATCGCGTTGGAATTATTGGCCGCACCGGCAAGGGTGACTACGGTCACGGTGTCGATGTTGCCTTCACGAAGATGCCGCAGATGGAAGTCGTCGCTGTTGCTGACGAAAACAAGGACGGCCGAGCGAAGGCGGCGGAGCGTGTTAACGCGCCACGTTCTTATGCGGACTATCACGAAATGCTCGCCCGCGAACAGCTCGACATTGTGGCGGTCTGCCCTCGCTGGATCGATCAGCACCGTGCAATGATTGGCGCGGCGGCACAGGCGGGCTGCCATGTCTACATGGAAAACCCGTTCTGCCCGACGCTGGAAGAGTGTGACGAGGCGGGTAACGAACTTCAGATGCGACATCTGAAGTTGGGGATCGCACATATCACGCAGTACTCGCCCGTCCTTCATACGGTTCTGAAGTTGGTGCGCGACGGAGTCATTGGCGAGTTGCTCGAATTGCGAGCTCGGGGAAAAGAAGATCGCCGTGGTGGCGGCGAAGATTTGTGGGTGCTCGGCTCACACACATTCGCAATGATGCGATCCTTCGCGAATGCCGACGCTCTCTCGTGTGTGGCCAGTGTCACACATCAGGGCCATCCCATCACAAAGGCTGATGTTGTCGAGGGGGCCGAAGGAATCGGGCTGCTGGCTGGAGACAATGTCCAGGCCCGCTACGCATTCCCGAGTGGCGCCTTTGGCCACTTTGCTTCCCGGAGGAACATGGGGGGAAGGCCGACACGATTTGCCATCCAGGTGTTCGGTTCTACCGGAATTGTCGAGATGGAAAGCGGCTACCTCCGGCCGGCTCACCTCTTGCGCGACAGCAGCTGGTCTCCGGGAAGGTCGGGTAAGTCGTGGGAGTCAATTACATCTGCGGGAATCGGTCAGCCGGAACCACGAACGGACAAAACGTACGAGGGTGGCCACATCGCCGCCATTACGGATCTTGTCGAAGCCATCGAACAGGAACGCTCCACGCTCTGCTCGGCCGAAGATGCCCGAGCTGTCGTGCAGATGATCGCTGCGGTCTTTGAGTCGCAGCGTCAAGGGGGGCCTGTCGCACTTCCACTGCAGACGCGGGTTAATCCATTGAGCCTGCTGACGTAAGCTGATACGCGGCAGGGGAGGCACACCGAGCGACAGACACACCGTCCGGCGAAGTGTTTCCGCCAGACCGTCACATGACATTTCTAATCTGAGGTTCACAGCATGAGTGGGAAAGCGTTGAAGGAAAAGTTGATCACCGGTCAGACTGTGTATTGCACGCTGATCCAACATGCGGTTGTCCCGGCGATGGTTGACTTCCTTCCGCCAGGCGCACTCGACTTCGTGATCGTCACGGCTGAACACAACGCACTCGATATTGCCGACTTTCTGCCATTACGATACGCGTTGAATGCCAAGGGGATTGCCTGTCTGGCCCGCACACACAGCCGCGATCCGGACGATGTTTCCAAGGTCTGCGACTCGTTCGATGGAGCCGTTGTTCCTTACGTTGAAGACTACGAGCATGCGAAGCGGCTCGCGGCGGCTGCCGTATTTCGGCCGTTGAAAGGCAAAGCGCTGGAACGCGTTCTGAACGACGGCAAATGGCCCAGCAAACAGACGGAGGAGTACTGCACCGAGCAACGCTGCGGGGATACGGTCTTCATCCCCATGATCGAGTCGGTCGAAGGCGTCAACAACCTGGATGCCATTTGCTCGATTCCAGGCGTCCATGGCGTATTCGTCGGGCCGAATGACCTGACGGTCAACATGGGGATTCCCAACGAATACGACCATCTGGACCTGATCGCGAAGATGCAGGAGATCATCGACACTGCCAACATGCATCACGTGGCGGCTGGCTGCTGGTTCGGCAAACGCTATCAGGCCGTTCGCACGATTCGTCAGGGAGCTCGCCTGGTGGTTTACGCGAACGATGCGCTCTTCATGAGAGAGTCGATGGAGAGCTCGTTTGCGGAATTAAAGAAAGGTTGAGGTTTCCGGGCTCGCATCTGGTCCCCAATTCGAGAGCAGGTTCGTGATGTCGCGCAGTCTTCGCCTGGTTATTCTGATTGTCGTTATCGGTGTTCATGCGGTTCACTGGTCGCGTGAACTGGCAGCCGGTTCCCCTGCTCCACTCAAAGTGGCCGTCTTCCAGGTCGATGCGACACCGCCGGTCGGTTCAGCGCTTTGCAACGGTGGCCGTCCGCCGGTGAAGGCCATCACGACACCGTTGTCCGCACGTGGACTCGTTCTGCTGGGGGCAGGTGACCCGATCGTGTTGTGTGCTTTTGACTGGGTAGGCATCGCGAACGAAAGTCACGACTACTTTCGCGAGGCCTTGGCGGACGCAGTCGGCACATCGGTCGAACGGGTGACTGTCCATACTCTGCATCAGCACGATGCCCCAGGGACCGACTTCGCTACCGAACGTCTGCTGGAAGAACAAGGATTGGGCGGTCAATACTCGAATCCCGCCTTCGATCGCGACGTTATCCGACGGTTGGCGAATGCAGCGAAGGCCTCGTTGCCCGAATCTGTTGAAGTGACGCACGTCGGGACCGGTACCGGAGTCGTCGAACGGGTCGCTTCCAACCGACGCATTCTGGGGCCTAACGGTAAAGTGGCCATCGGCCGAATGAGTTCCTCTCGCAAACCAGAGGCAAAAGAAGCTCCCGAAGGGACAATCGATCCGCTGGTTCGGATGGTCTCACTCTGGAAGAACGATCGGCCTGTCGTCGTGTTGAGCTACTACGCCACGCATCCACAGAGTTATTACGGCAAGGGGCTCGTGAATTGGGACTTTGTCGGAATGGCCCGGGCGCAGCGGGAAGCCGCGGTTCCCGGTCTTCCCCACATTCACTTTGACGGTGCGGGTGGGAATGTGGCTGCCGGCAAGTACAACGACGGATCGCCCGAAAT
>CALJUK010000877.1 GCA_937975745.1 uncultured Planctomycetaceae bacterium
GATCGAACACATCCCGTACGGGCAGGCTTACGGGGACGACTTCGAAGACGTCCGACGGCGCGTGCCGAACGTCGACCGGTTGCGGGAGACGGTGGGGGTGAAGCCTTCGCTGCAGTTGGGGGAGATTCTGGATGATATTGTGGCGTGGAAGCGCGCGGGGGTGTAGCCAGCTGCATTGAGTCTCTTACCGGTGACACAGAATTACGGCTGCGTCGGATCGCGATCCGGCGTAACTTTCCCGCTTTTTTCGCCACGAAAACCGCTATGGTCAGACGAAACGTGGTTCAGTCAACCAGTTCGAGGTTCATGACGCCGTCAACGATGACGGTGTCGACCGTTTTGCCGATCAGTGTGCGGGCGGTCATCTGGTCGATGGCGAGGATGGGGCGGCTTTCGCAATCGTAGGTCGAATCGCCGTTGTGAACGTGTCCTGTTTCCATCTCAATGCCGTTCTGGCCTTGGAAGATCCGGAGCACGGTGCCTTTTTCCTTGGCAGCCAGAATTCTCAGGATGTGCTCTCTGGCACTGTGCGTCAGACTGACCATGGTGGACTCCTTGGACATGTTCGAGTAAATGGAGCCCTGATGGAGGAGGTGGACCCCAATCGTTGGGCAGTCAACCGAGGTCATTAGTGGTACACGCGAGCGGCCGACGAGGCCCCTCACAGGCCTCGTAATCGGCCGCGGTCGCAGGGCCGATCTCGGGGCAGACGTCCGTCCGCCCCCCGCTTCCGCGCGACACATCTCTGCTTTTTTCGTCGTCCGGTCCCCTCGAACCGCCGTCAGGGCCACCTGCGCCTTCAGCGAAGCCCCCGAACTCCGACGCTCCCTGCTCATCTTCTGGACCTCCCAATCCGGCCTCAAACCAGGCCAGATTCTACCTTCTTGTTGGACTGTCCAGTTTTTCGGGTCCACGGCAACATATGCTTACGATTCGCCACCGAGTTCGATTTCGAAGGAGCTGGCTGGGTCAAGATGATCCAACAAGTCGTCGTTTGGTCCGTAGTTGCTCTTCGCAACGTCAAACATCCCTTTGGCGGCATCAAGATCCAGGATATGGTTCGCCAGCATTCCTCCCTGAATGAATCCAATCCAGCGATGCAGTTTGGTGACAGGCCATTCCTCTGCCTGTTTTTCGATGCGGTCGCACATCCACAGTAAGTAGTTGGGCTGCAGGGCCGGCGGCAGATCGGACTCGGCTGTCGTTGACGCCTCAATCAGTGCTCGGCACTGCTCGGCCATTGCGACGACGAGAAGATTGGCATTATCCATGTGCGTTATCCTGAGAGTCTTCTTCAGCATTCTTGATCAGCGGAATTGCCGCGCTTGACACAGAGAGCCGGTGCAACGCGAGACGACGAGGACCGTTCCCAGTCAACACTGACGATTCGGTCGTAATCACATTTGCCCCCCTCCATGCTGACTGCCCGACGCAACTGGGATTGCATCGGCGACAACGCTACGAGTTGTGTGCCGCATTCTTCGCGGCGTGAAGATCTGCGACCCTCGTCGTGTTCTTCGCCGGCAGCATTTCCGGGATCAGGGACGCGTACCAAGTAGTGTTCAGGGCGAGTCGTTCATCCAGATTCGGATCGCGGTCTGAAACATCGAGCGCAGAAGAATGGATTCCCAGCAATCGCCATTCGGGCACGAATTCGTCGATGTCACCTGAGCGGCCAGGAGCCTTGACAATCACCGGCGATCCACTCATGCCACGGTGCAGGCGGGCGTCAGTCAGAAAGTATGGTTGGCCTTTGAACGGATGCGAAAATGAACTGGCGATGGTCGCACTGCGAACAATCGGCAGGTTGTGGAGCGTGTCATGAAACCCCAATGGAAATCCCAGGATCAGCACGTTCTGACCAAGGGGTTGGGCATCACTGCTGTGCACAATGTCACCTCGACAGAATGTGGAGACATCGTGGGTGTTGAGCACGTGCGGATCGTTGACGGCAACGGCAACGACATCCACGCTGCTGCCTCTTTGTGGATCTTGAAACCATTGAGGTACTCCATCCACATAGAGGGGAATCACGACATCAGCCCTTTGCTGCAGGTCTCCTGCATCGGAATGCAGCGAAACTTGAAGTCGATCCGGGCGATGGTCGGCTGCTTCATCGATCACGACATAACGGGCCGTAATCAGGTAGAGAAACTCGTCGTGCAGATAGAAGAACCCCGAGGCATTCGTCAACGGTTGGCTGCGTGCGAATGTCAGAATCTTCGCGACGCGCATGAACATGGTGTCGATCATGGCCACCTCGAGTTGATTGCATCGAACATCTCCCTACACTCCGTCTCCAGATTTGTTTTGCTTCGTGTGCTTCAGTCTTCGGTTCTCCTTCGCAGTCAGCCGTGCTTTCTTCTGTTGTTGGCTTTTTGGTCTTTTCTTTGTTTCCTTTGTCGCCCATGTCGTTTCTCCCGCTTGGAGTTGCGCTGGCTCATGAGCTGATCGGAACGCAGCGTGAGTTAAGATCTTGCTTCATTTTGCTCGCTAGGCGGCCTTGAGGTTATTGATTGTCATGACCGGACATTGGAGTTCACCGAGATTCCGTAGAGTTTGTCGAAACCGTCGGCATCCCGGGATGCTGCTTCCAGAGTCATCGGAGACTTACCCCGCGGATTGCTGAAATCACTCGGCCGGTGCTTGGATCGTATTTGCCCGGTTCGGAAGGCTGCGGCGATAGCGGGCGGAATCTGTGCTTCCGCGAGCACGACCGCGGCCTGGTACTCTCTCGTGAGGGCGATCATTTCCTGGTGTCTGGCGACGGCCATGGCGCGTCGTTTCTCCGCATCAGCGCGGGCGATGCGGATGTCGGCCTCGGCCTGATCGATCTGCAGCTTGGCGCCGATGTTCGAGCCGACGCTGATGTCGGCAATGTCGACCGAAACGAGGGCGAACGCGGTTTGTGAATCGAGGCCCTTTCCGACCACTTGCCGCGTGATGACGAACGGGTCGGCCAGAGCGGTGCGGTAGCTTTCACACGATCCGATGGCGGAGACGATCGCTTCTCCGACGCGAGCGATGACGGTGGCTTCTGTTGCGCCGCCGATGAGCTGGGACACATTTGTGCGGACAGTCACGCGGACCCGCACTTTGAGTTGGATTCCGTCCTGGGCGACGCCGTCGAGAGTCTCGCCGCGTTGCGCGTTCGGGTCGGGACAACTGATGACCTTGGGATTCACACTCACCTGGACGGCCTCCAGGATATCGCGTCCGGCGAGATCAATGGCGGCGGCGGTATTCCAGTCGAGGTTGATGCGCGCCCGGTGGGCCGCAATCAAGGCGAGCGTTACGCGATGGACGTCGCCTCCCGCCAGGTATTGGGCTTCGATGGCGTCGGTCGAGATGTCTGCCAGGCCGGCCTGGACGGCCATGATCTTGCACCGCACGATGATCGCCGGCGGGACTTTGCGGAGTGACATCAGAATCAGGGAAATCATGCGGATGCGCGTGCCGGTGACATAAGCCTGCAACCAGAGCGCGAAGTAACGGCTGATGAGGAGCAGCAGTCCGCCGAACAGGGCGATGACAAGGATGAAGCCCCAGGTTGTCCACATTATTGCGTCTTGCTGCTTGTCGTTGCGTGGCGTGAAATGCTGTTTGCATCTCCGCGCGGATCAGTTGCCGGCGGCAGTCGACCGCAAGCCGGCGAATCGGGGAGCAACTCCGGATCGATTCCCACTCGGATCTCCTGTGGTGTGACGTCGTGAACCGGAACCCTCCGGGGCGCATTGATGCCAGACTTCCGGGAACAGGCGCGAATTGGCAGGACGATGGTGACGATGTTCGTTCCCCATTGAATGCGTTGCGTCGGTTTCCGACTCAGGGCTGGCGTGAGCGCTTACGGTTGAATTGTCTCCGCGCAGTGCGTGCTCACTCCAAGGCGGCGATGCGTGCTCCCGGCTGGAGTGCGCACGTAGAGGATTTTTCTCAGGCAGCGCCGGTTGCGAAGACAAGAACGCCGAGTCCCAGCGTGCAGAAGAATGCAATCTGGATGACGTTCTTGACGGCCCCCTCCGTAAACATGACGCCGAGAGTCGTGGCGATGAGTGCAATTAACAGAAGCACAGTCCACTTCATGAGTTCACCTGGGTGGGGCCGTGGATCGATTGACGGACGCGTTTGCACGGCTCGCACACGCCGGGGCCTGGCCGCTCAAGACTCGAGAGGGCAAGCGTGATACAGGGAGCGCTGACGAAGTCACTGATAATCCGGACTGAACGTGACGAGCGGAATTTACGTCCTTCGGGTGAGTCATGATTCACCGCGAATGTCGAGGCATACGGCGCTTTGAATGAGCTTACGCTCGTCGCGCCGGCGACTGTCGATTGTTCCCAGCCAATCACACCGGTCGAAACAGATTCGCCAGTCAAGTTCAAAGGGAGTTGCGGGATCAACGCGGCAGCGGAGTTCCTGGAGAGCGAGAAAGCCCCGGACTCGCTGCCCACACAGTGAATTGACGCGTGGAGACCGGTTGGGAAATCTGGCGACGACTGCCGCCATGTCCCGCTGCGGGGCGTTGCGGCCTGACGACCGGTTCTGCAGCAATCGGTTCATGGTCGCTAACAGAGTTCGTCGACTCCGCAGACTCTCCGGGAATCGCCGCAGATTCAGCAAGTGACCTCGTTCTGCAGTGGGATTCCGTTGAGTGGTCATCTCTCTAATCCCTGAGATTTCGAGTTCGCCCATTGCGGTCGATCCGGTTCCGGGACGACCTCGACTCCGGGAATCTGCGCGAGCACGCTTTCCAGAGTTGCAAAGGTCGGCTGCATCGCATCCGAAATTTTCAGCACGCAACCCTTGTTCGTCTGGCGGGCGGTCAGATTCTCGAGACCGACCAGAGCCGGTGATTCGCTGAGCCGCTCAAGGAGCCAATGAGCATCATCAGCGTCCTCGATTCGGAGTTGGGAACCGCGGTGCAGCGTGCGGACCCAGACGCGAACGTGAGATTTCGTCGACATGCGGTCCACCGGGTTCGATGAGAATTCTGGGCGACGACGGTCGGCGACCAGGGACTTTCGGTGTTGGTCACTCTGCTCGACCAACTTCAGGTGCCGGCTGTTTCGGTTGCTGTGTCAAACAGCTTGCAGCGTTCCTTCACGGTGAGGAATTTTTGACCGTCCTTTGGTTCATACCTCTCGGCCCGCAGGAACCAGAAGGCGAGGCCTCCCGTGTTGTGATAGGCCCCGGCTGATTCCGTTCGCCGGCCGACTCGGGCGCGGACGCCCATCGACCCCTTGCGACCGGTTTTTTTCCAGCCCCTGGCTTCCATAATGATGCGGACGAGTACGCCCACCGCCTGGCGAAACCGTTTGGTGAGACGGGGATGCGCCGAACCGAGAAACGCGTCAATTGCGGACTGTGATTCCAGTTCGCGAACGATGCCGGCGAGCGCGGGCCGGTCGTGATGCGTCTCCGCCTCCTCCATGCGACGCTGACGACTTTCGTCATTCAGAAACTCCAATAGTTCGTCGAATGGCTGCTGCGGGTCGTCCCAAACATCGGCGAACGTTCTGCCCTGGCGGTCACTTACAAAATCGTCCCGCGTAACGGTCGTCATGCCTGGCTCCGATCGGTGGGAGACGCGAATGCGAAGGTTCTTCTTTTGAAGGTTCCAATATTGGATGTTCATATAATGTATCACAAGATTGGCGTCCTGGCAACTGGAAAGCCTACGATTGTGAGGTGCCGGCCTGCCTGGCATCCACAAGTGCTGCCCTATCGCGACGGTCTTGTGTCGGTCCAGAACGCTGGTGTGCGGCAGGCCGTCGACTCAACACCGACGGGGTGGATCGAGATTCTTTGCAGTGTGGCGGATGGCCTGCAGGAGGTGGTCGAGTTCGGTTTCGGTGGTGAGGGGG
>CALJUK010000878.1 GCA_937975745.1 uncultured Planctomycetaceae bacterium
CCTGTCGAACTGGAAGAACGAGCCAAGAAGATCGTCGGCAGCTAGTCTTGGCCGTCGCGGCCGAAGAGATGAACGGACCGAAGAGAAGAGGACCGCCGGGGATTCGGGTGCTGCTCGTCGAAGCAACCGGCCCCTTAGAATATGCAAATGAACGACATGACCTCGAATCGACCACGCATCTATCTCGATAACAATGCCACCACGCGATCCTCTTCGACCGTCGTCGACGAGATGATACGGCTGTCGCAGACAGCGTGGGCCAACCCTGCCAGTCGACATGCGGACGGACGAGCCGCCCGGCGGGTCCTCGAAACAGCTCGCGAGACATTGCAACGGCTGCTCCACGCAGAGACCTCGCAACTCGTTTTCACCAGCGGTGGCACCGAGGCCAACAACCTGGCCCTTTTCGGCCTGGCACGCGGTCCCCGCCGGATCATCGCCGTCACTCCCGGCGATCACCCGTCAACAGCGGCCGCGATCGATTCGCTCTGCCAAGAGGGCCACAGCCGGATCGATCTCCCGATTGATACGAACGGGCGGATCGATCCGGACGGTCTCGCAGCGCTCCCCTGGGACGAAATTGGCCTGGTCTGCGTTCTACTGGCACACAACGAAACGGGTGTCATCCAGGATGTGACACCACTGGCCGACAGATGTGCCCAGCAGCGCATTCCGTGGCATGTCGACGCGGTCCAGGCGGTCGGCAAGTTCCCCGTCGATTTCGAAACACTGGGCGCCACGACGCTCAGTTTCGCATCCCACAAATTCCACGGTCCGCGGGGAATCGGTGGTCTGTTGATTCGCAACGGCTGCCACCTGACGCCCCAACTGTTCGGAGGACACCAGGAGGCCGACATCCGACCCGGGACCGAGTCGGTCATCCTGGCGGCGGGAATGATGGTCGCCTTGGAACTCTGGCAAGCGGAAGCGACCGACAGAACGACCCGAATCACCGCGCTCAGGGACCGCTTCGAACTGCTGCTGCAGAACGCCTGTCCTCCCGTCATCGTTCACGGTCAATGTGTCCGACGGCTTCCCAACACCAGTAATCTCGCATTCCCGGGAACGGACGGCGAGGCGTTGCTGGTGGCGTTGGATCTCGCAGGCATCGCCTGTTCGCTCGGCAGCGCGTGTGCCAGTGGATCGACCGAACCGGCCCCAATCCTGCTGGCAATGGGCTGTCCGAAAGAAATCTACAGCACGTCCGTCCGTTTTTCTCTATCGTATGAGACGACAGTCGAAGAAGTCGACGACGCGGTCGAGCGGATTCTCCGCGTGGTCGAACAATTGCGTCAGTCCGCGCTCAAGGAATGACACGGAATGCGTCGGAATCCAGCGGAAGATGCCGGCAACATCTGGTCTCGCCTGGCTACGCTGCCGCAAGTACGTCTGCAACAGTCCGAGCGGGTCGTGATTCTCCCCGAGAATCGCTTCGCCTATTCGGTCCTGGAACAACTCTCGACGGCCCAGGAAGGTCCCACGCAACCGCTGGTCTTCATCCGGGGACCAGCTGGCTGTGGAAAGTCCCTATTGCTGCAGTCGACGTTGCGCGGTTTACTCCGCCCGCCCGGAAACTCCAAGTGCGCCAGCATCTACATCCTGGCATCCTCATTGATGACCTTAGGCGATGCCTGGGCCCCCGTTGAAGATGCTTCCGACGAGGGTCTCCCCAGCCTGTTCCTCTGCGAAGATCTCCAGGCGTTGCAGGGACACCGCTCCACCCAGCAGTTGCTCGTCGCGTTGATC
>CALJUK010000879.1 GCA_937975745.1 uncultured Planctomycetaceae bacterium
GCGGGTGATCTCTTTGAGATGATGCATCCCCATGTAGAACACGAGCGTACCGGGGAATTGGGCCAATGCCCGGTAATCGAGCGGCTGCTGCTGTTTTGTGGGGTCTTCGTGCCCGGTGACGAAAGCGACAGCGGAAGCGAAATTGCGATGCGTGAGAGAAATTCCCGCGTACGCGCCGACCGAAGTGGCCGCCGTGATGCCGGGGACCACTTCGAAGGGAATCCCTGCCTCGGCCAGCGCGGTGGCTTCTTCGCCACCACGACCAAAGATATATGGATCGCCGCTCTTAAGCCGGACGACTGTCAGGCCTTCGCGGGCCGCCTCGATCAGCTGAGAGTTAATCTCTGCCTGGTTCAGCCGGCGTCTTCCATCGTCCCCGGCTGCAGACCGGCAGGTGCGGACGGCCTCGGCGTGGGTGTGCCGCAGCAACAGCGGGTTAACGAGACCGTCGTACAGAACCAGGTCGGCTTCTGCCAGGCACGCCTGTCCTTTGACTGTGATCAGCGCAGGATCACCCGGTCCGGCACCGACAAGATAGACTTTTCCCAACTTTGTCATCGATCAACCCACGGAAGTTCTCAAACCGAATGAGCGGCTCTTCCAGGGTAGCGAGAATCGGGCCGATTTGCATTCCGCAGCGACTTTGTCCCATTGGGTTAATAGTCGTACCAGAGCCCAAGGCCGGTCAGCTGTTCGCTCTCGTTCAAGAATTCGAAATGCTGAGTCTTGCCGTTGTAGTACTGCAGGCCGGCGCGAAACACGTGGTGGTTTCCTCGTCCAACCCACCGCCAGCCGGCCAGAACGTTGACCGAGCCCCCCCAGTCCACCTCCTGACGGAGGTGACCGTTGATTGCCGCGAAGGGGGCTCCGGAGATTCCATTGAAGTACGGGGGGATCCATTCACCACCGAACTGCAACTCCCAGGGCTCAGCCCCACCGTCGGCCACAAAGGCCCAGGCGACTTCGGCGTAAACGCGAATCTGATCGGTAACGTTCACCGCGTAGGCAGCTAACAGAGCATCGCGACTGTAGTTGCGACGAACAAACGTCGGATTCCGAATCCACCACTCGTCGCCGACGTGCGCACTGAGGTGGTAGTATCCAAATTTCGCAGAATGGGCGCCCGAACGCCATGTCAGCGGAACACCAAAGCGGAAGTCCGCCGAGACCATGTCACGATCATTCTCCGGATCGAGTCGGGGAAAGGCGGCCCCTTCCATGTCTAACTGCCAGCCTTGCGGTTGGACACGGTCGGCTGAACCCAAACGGACAATTCCAACGCGACCACCCAGGGCAATGTCCCAAAACCATTGATCGCCCGACGCGTAGACCCAACTGCTCTTGAACCGCGGTTCTTTCTCGCCCGCCATGTACGATTGAAATAGCAACCCATCCGGCAGGAGTTGCCACGTCAAGGGATGCTGTTCGAAGTCGTCGTAAGGCCGACCTGAGCCGTATTCGTTCCAGACCCCCTCTGTCGCCTGGCGAACTTCGTCTCTCACGGGAAATCTCGCCATATGGCCGGCGTGCCGGACACCATCCGAAATCGGGTTGTCTGCTCCCGAGCGTTGACCGGCAGCGGACGTCAGTGACGAATCCGAGAAGATCTGCTGCGGTCCCCGCGTGGAGACAGTGGTCGCCATGGGCTGCGTCGGAATTTGGACGGGCATCGACCAACCACCGCTGCCGGTAGCAGAACCGGCTTGTTGAGCGGAGGAAGTTCCACAGGCCAGAGACACAGCCACCAACACGACTGTCAGACGACATGCCGACTGGAACGCATACCGAGCGGACATCGTCCGAGTCGCATACGAAACCAGCCGCTGCGGGACATGTCGTTGGGGACCGGTCAACAGCCAACGATTTGATCCGTGCACACTTTTCACGGGTGCATCCTCATCGAGTCTCACGATGCTGCCACCGGCAAAACGACCACATGAGGCATGCAAACCGTCGTTCGACGAGCTTGCCAGGCCGATTCGGTCAACAAGCCGATGCCGTGGGCACCGACAAACGACTGCCGGAAGACAGAACCTGGAATGGTCACAATTGCATGGGTTATTGGGCGTTCGCCCGGGAGGGGAGCGCGGACTTTACCCCATTCGCCAAGGTGAGCCTAGCCCATTTTGAGTAAATTCAGGCAAGTGAGCACGCGTCGGCAACTTCTGCCGATCCCGTCCCGGCGCTTGTCAGCACAGCCAGTTACGGTTAATCTCCGGATTCGGTTCCCGCACGGTCGGTGCGGCCTGAAACGCAGAAAAACGTGGAGTTACCGACGGGCATGGATGGTTCCATCAGCGATCGCAACCGCATTGTCATCACGGGGATTGGGCTCGCCTCTCCGAACGGAAATAACCTGGCGGAGTTCCGTGAGGCATTGCTGGCCGGTCGTTCGGGCGTGGTCCCCTACGAAACCCGGTATATGGGTCCGGTGCTGGCAGGCGTCTGCAACTTCGACAA
>CALJUK010000880.1 GCA_937975745.1 uncultured Planctomycetaceae bacterium
CTCACTCCCCACCTGGCCGCATGAAACCCGTGCAGAAATTACGGAATGGACCACTAAGCTCCGTCGAATGCGGCTGGTCTCCATCGGGCACGCGAGTGCGCGCTTCTCCGATGTGACATTGAACTTCACGGACCGCCAAGGTCGACCGACCCACTCGGTCCTTTGGCTACGGAATGGGGGAGGAAAGACTTCGTTGCTGAACCTGTTTTTCGCGGGAGTTCGGCCGAACAAGCGAGAGTTCCTCGGTCAGCGCGCGGACGAGAAGATTCGGAGCATCGATGACTACGTCGGACCGCGCGATCACGGAGTCGTGGTCTGTGAATGGGAACTCGATGCCGAGAGGTCTCTCTTCGATGAGCATGCTCCCCAGTGCCTGACCGGTGTCTTTTATCAGCGGTCAGCGTCTCACGACGGTAATGGCAAGCCGGGCGTCGACCGCTTGTTTTTCGGCATGATGGTCTCTCCGTCGGTTTCCGAGCTGTCGTTGGAGGGACTGCCGATCTTCGCTGACGACGAAACCGAGCGGCATCGGCGAACGCTGAGTGGATTTCGCAGGCGATTGAACCAGCTCGACTCGGCACACCCGCAGCAGAATGTCTTTCATACGGACAAACAGCACAAGTTCGAGGAGGAACTGTCGAGCCGCGGCGTCGACCCGGTGGTGTTTTCTTACCAGATTCACATGAATGAGCGGGAAGGGGGCGTGTCGGAGCGATTCTCGTTTTCGGAGGATGAAGAATTTGTCGACTTCCTCTTGGAAATGGCTTTCAGCCGCCAGCGGGCCCAGGACGTGCGTGACCACCTGAGCACGTTTCGTCAGGAATTGATGGAGAGGAACGAACAACTCAAGCCGGAGTTAGAGTACTGCCGAGGTCTGATGCCGAAGCTGGGGAAGCTGGAGGGTGTGCATCGCCAGCGTGCTGCCTTGTTTCAGGAGATGAGCACCACTCGGCAGAGGCTCGTGGGACTGAAGAGCTGGGTATCCAATCGGACTGACGTGCTCGATCAGAAGACAGGGCAATTGCAGGATGAAACCCGCAGTTGCCAGGCGGGTGCCGCCGAAGTGGTCCGGTTGACGGCGGACGCCGTGCAGTACGCTCACGAGCATGGCGTCATCCACCGCGACCTTAAGCCGCGCAACATCCTGGTTGACGCAGCGGACCAGCCACGTGTTTCCGACTTTGGACTGGCCAAGAACCTGCGGGCAGAGACTGATCTGACTGCCACCGGAAAGACGCTGGGCACTCCAGCCTACATGCCCCCAGAACATGCGCAGGCGGCTGAAGCCGGACCGTTGGCCGACGTCTACTCTCTGGGCGCAACGTTGTACTGTCTGCTGACAGGCCGGCCGCCGTTTCAGGCCGCGACTTCGCACGAAACGATGTTGCAGGTCGTTGAACGCGAGCCCGTCGCCCCGCGCCTGCTGAATCCGGATGTTCCCAAAGACCTGGAGACGATCTGCCTGAAGTGCCTCCGCAAGGAACAAAGCAAACGCTATCCATCGGCGGCATCCCTGGCCGAAGATCTGGGACACTGGCTGAATCACGAGCCCATTCTCGCTCGGCCGGTCACAAAGGCTGAGCGGTGCCGGTTGTGGTGCAAGCGCCGACCAGGCGTTGCCAGTCTACTCGCCACGATCCTCGTTCTCGCCATCGTCGGGGCAGTCGCCGTCCAGTGACGCGAGCGTCAACTCGAATCACGTGCGCTCGTTGCCCGCCTCGCTTCTTCCGAGGCACGAATGGTGAAGGAGTTCGGTTTCATACCTCCTCCAGCCGTTCCCGTGAATCGCCGAATTCTGGAAGACTCAGTTCAAATTTGTCCATCAGTGACAAGTACAGGCTGCACATTTTGCGATTCGGCTTATCCGCGTAATCCAGAATGCGGCCGCCGGACAGCCGGTTGCCCCCCCCCAACAGCACGACCGGCAGCTTGGTCGCATCATGCCCCCCATGAAGCATGCTGGAGCAGAGCATCAAGATCGTGTTGTTAAGGGCTGTGCTGTCTCCTTCACGGATCGCATCCAGTCTGCCGGCGATGTATGCCAGTTGCTCCACGAAGAACTGATTCACCTTAAGGAAGTCGGCGTCATTGCGATGGGACAGTTCGTGGTGACCGACCTCGATCCCAAGATTCGGAAACTGCAGGTAACTGTGGTCGTTGTTGAGCTTCAGCGTGCAGACTCGCGTCGCGTCGGTCTGGAAGGCCAGCACCAGAATGTCGCACATCAGCCGCATGTGGTCTGCCAGGTCCTGCGGGATGCCGTCGGGCGGGCGCGGGATGTTCAGTTCATCGAGCGTCGGACGCCATCCCTGGAGTTCTCCGCGGCTGCCGGCCTTCTCGATGCGCTGTTCGACTTCGCGGACAGAATTCAGATATTCATCCAGTCGACGGCGGTCCGTCATGCTGATCTGCTGACGCAATCGACCCGCCTCCCCAAGCACCGCATCCAGTACGCTCCGATCACCTCGCTGACCGCCCGACGAGAACAAACGATCGAATGCCAGTGCTGGATACAGTTCAAGCGGCGTGGGCGCCGTCGGCGAGCTCCATGAGATATGTGAGCTGTAGAGCATCGAGTAGTTCTTGTGGATGCCCGGATTCGATCGCTCGCAGCCGAGCACGAGACTCGGAACTTTCGTGGAGCGGCCATATTGCTGGGCGATAACCTGATCGAAGCTCGTGCCGGACCGGATCTCACCACCGGATGCGAGAGGTGCACCGGAGAGCAGATTGCCGGTCATCGAACTGTGGATGTTTCCCTTCAGCGCTTCCGCATTGTACAACCCCTCGATAAACGTCAGCCGGTCGCGGAAGTCATGGAGTGACTGCAGCGCCTGACCGAATTCCAGTTCCGCTCCGGAACCTTTTGCCCACCACTCGCCGCGGTGAAAGCCATTGCCTGAAAACAGCACTGCGAGACGCAGCGGCGGCCGGCTTTCGGGCTGCACGGCCGGCGCGTTCTCGTCTCCCCAGACCCGCATCGATTCCAGCCAGGGGAGCGCCATTGTCACGCCGACGCCGCGCAGAAACATGCGTCGTGCCAGGTTGTTGTGAATCATGGTGTTTGCTCCATGTGGTGCGACCCATCGGTCGTTGGGCCTGTTCATATTGACGATCGCATTCGAGTGACAGGTAGCTGCGTCAGGGAACTTCTTCCGTTTTTGGCGAATCTCCGCGAAGCTCCTGGAATTGTCGGCTCTGCACGATTGCAAGAATCGCCTGCGAGATTCGGCCATCCTCGGCTGTCAAAGTCTCCTGCAGGGATTCGAGCAGTGGTTCATCGGACAACTGGGTTTCACGACCCAGCGCGTAGCCCAACAGTTTGCGGCAGAACTGGCGGACGAATGCATCCCGGCGCGTGGTCGTGAGGTATTCACGCAAACCCTTAAGTCCGTCAACCCGTTCCCCATCGGCAAGCGTAGTTTGCGTGTTGATAGGCTTCCCGGCGAGGTCCGTTGTGCGCATGCGCCCAATGGCATCAA
>CALJUK010000881.1 GCA_937975745.1 uncultured Planctomycetaceae bacterium
CACCCGGTTAAATGAGCGTTATGGGGCAACCAGTACGTCTGCCGTGTTCTCCAGAATTCGAACCATCTGCGGTGACAAACCGAAGCGGTCCGCGTTCACCTCGATCGACTTCCGGATATTCCCATCGTTGTGTCGTTCGCTCGCCGCTTTCCAGTCGCAGAGCATTTCCACGATGTCCAGCAAGTTCATGTCGTCCACGCCGTTTTTGTGATGTTCCGGATGATGCCGGTTGTGGGCGTAGTGGTGGTCCAACGCCGGCTTAATCGCGTCAACGTATCCCTTGTATTCGTCGCTGCCGTACGTGCACGTCGCCAGTTTTGGTGTGTACTCCGCAAACGCGGCCACCTCTGGCTGTTCCAACTTCGTCTGGTCGTGCAGCTCGCCACGTTTCAGCAAGTCACTCACGCACAGGTTTATCAGGTTCCTCACCCGTTCGATGTGCCGAAAGGTTTCGTTGTTGGTCGCTCGTTCCTCAGTTGAAAGCGTCATGACAATGCCCACATAACAATGCAATGCACCGGAGTGGCCGTTGTCGCCGGTTTGAAGTAGGGAAATCACCAGCGGCCACCCGGTGATTTGGGTCGTTATGCCTCTCAAGTGCCGTAGACCGGAGTGAAAGCGGCTACCGTGTAACGCTAGGGGTGAACGGACCCGGTAAAGGGGGACTCCATGCAGTTCTCTGCAAACGAGCCTTTCGGCCGGGCCTGCCCAAAGCAGGGTCCACCAGCACCTCCCGGTGCATCTACGGCAAAACGCTACTCTCGCCACGTGATTATTCCGCGTTCCCTTGCAACTGCAATAGCTTCCCTTGCCAGTCGATCAGCAGCGGATGGTGAATGGTTCAAGCCACTGTAGATGCGGCTGAGGCAATCCATGACTTCTGTGTCTGTGGAAATGCCTCGCTCCACAAACGCCTTGATCAGACGGCATGATGACTCGTGCGAATCAGGCATAATCACATCCACCGTTTGTTCGCCCCGGCTGATTGCGGGCGTTATGTGGATGACGGCGGTTGCACGAATTTTCCGTTGTGCTTGCCGTATCTCCACGAAAACAGATCGTCGCACAAAAACCGATCCAATTCCGATTCTGTCTTTCCGTTTTGAATCGCATCCAGTGCCGCGAAGAATCCCTGAAAATAACCCCGGCGGTACGAATTCTCCGCAGCAACCATGCCGACATCATCCAGCGGATCAATATCGGACAATCGCCGAATCGCAATCTCGTCAGTACATCTTTCCGCCGCTTCTGAAGCGTAGGCGTCTTGGTTCATCGAAATCCACATAACAATCACAAGCACCGGAGATGCGGTCGGGTGCGGAATCTGAATTCGAACATCACTGGCCGCATCCCGGTGACGTGGGGCGTTATGTTGCAAGAGCGGCCTCGACTGAGCGAATCAAATCGTGCCGCTCAGAAACCGAAACCGGAAACTCAGAAACCGCGTTCCTGAAGTTCTCGATCGTATGCGTGTTGATCAATTCCAATGAGTCGACCGACTCATCCTCAAAAGGAGATGGTCAGCTTCAGCCCGAGTCCATCGCCCACAGCAAATCCCCATCCGCAGCACGCTTCCACACCACGAGCATGTTGAACTGGTAGCACAGATCGTCCTGTTCCAGTTCTCCGAATATTTCCAGTCCGTGATCGGCAGGCGAGTAGTACACGCTCATGGCAAAAACAATCACATGCATCCCGGTGATGCTGGACGTTAGTCGGACAAGCAAATCCCCAACGCAGTACACAATAGACGAACATCTCGCCGCCGCGGAAAATCACGCGGCAGTGATATGTTCGTTCCCTGTGCTTCCAACTGCCATTCACCTCGGTATGAACCTGACGGAAGAATACAAATAACGCTCACCCCTGCATCACCGTCCGTTGCGACCGCACCGCGACCACTGCGATAGAATCCGCACCTCAACAGCCACTCGGCAGTAACAGGGTCATCTTCGTCCCTCGGGTGATCTTCAAGCCACGCTTCCGCCATATTCTGTTCGTCATTCATGCAATACTGATCAGGACTCAGTTCGCACAAACGAAACGCAATCTCATTCAGTTCAGACATCCGACTAACCATCACGGGAACTGAAGCACTTGCCGATTCTCAAAAAGTGATCAATGTTATTGCGTAAGTCGTTCGGCAATCGTTCAGACAACTCAGCCACCACACGAAGCAACTCAGTGGCCCGGTCGTGTGACTCGATCATTTCTCCGAAATGCACTCCCATAGTTTCGGCATCCCGGTATCGACCACGCACCTGCCCTTTGGCGTCGACGAGCTGAACACTCCCATCTGCACCATGACGGTGCTTTGCTGTCGTTAAAGCGTGCTTCCCGGTTTCGTGCGGGCAAGGTCGCTCATGAAGCGAATGGGCCTGACACAGGCCGTTGTGGTCGTATCGGCACGGCGATTGGTCCACCAACTCTGAAACCAGATGCACCAGTTGATCGCAGCACCTCCGGCACGCTCCGCAGGCTGAACCAAGCCGATAACTGCCACGACAAACAATGTCGCTCATCTCCCGCCCCCTTCCTGTCGGTTTTGTCGAATTCGCGAACGAACTAACACGCCTTCTCACCGCGTCTTCGTGCTTTCGCTTGTTGAAGACAATCAAGCACTGACTCGCCGAAGAACTGGGCCGTCTCTCCGAATCCCGCTGTCACGTAAATCGTCGCCGCTGGTCCGCCGAAATCCGGATTGGCGTGGCAGATTTCCACGCTGTCACCTTCTTCCTGCGTCAGCTCAAACAGCAAACGTGCCACGTCACTCGAATTTTCAACGTCAATCTTCTGCATGCTAACCAGTTGTTCTACTGCTCAAGTTCTCGGATCATTGGACGCGGTCCCTCTTCAACCGCCGAGCCAGCTCGATCAGCATCTCATCGATCCGATCCATCCGACGCTCCAGATCGTCAGCCTGACGTCGCAGATCACGGCGAGGTGTTACCCACCGGGGAACACTGTGAGTAGGCTGCTCAACAACCAGCCACCAGCGCCAACCGTCCCAGTACCAGACGGCCGCATCAGTCGTCGACGTGCTCAACGTCACCACGCACAGAAGTAAGAGCGTCAGCACTCGGTTCGTCATCGTCATCGCCCCATTGCTCGGAAATTATATCAAACACCACCCCAGCAGCGCCCGGCATACTGAGCCTTCCATCCGTCGTGCCAATCACAGTCTGACCTCCAGAATTAAACAGGTAGACCAGACTCTCAGAACGGACCTTCAATCTACCGCTGGCCTTTCCACCAACGCTGATCGTCTTCATTACCTCTCCTCTCCCTTCATCTGACGTCACTTCAAATAAACCATGCGACCTTTGATCGCTCCGGAATCCACGGCGATAGAAATCATCCCCGCATCAAAGTCCCCATAAGCCACCAGAACACTTCCGTGACCGGCGTTGCCCCTCGCCCTCAATCCTTCAGGAGTCCAGTAGTGGAGACGTCCCTCAAGAAAATAAACCGCCGTCGCTGAATCCCAGACGTAACGATGGAACACTTCAGTCTCAGTGCGTGAGGCCAGCAGCGCTGTCCCTTTTCCATGCTCGACGAGACGTCGCAAAAACGCCCGCTGAAGACGTCCGTATGGTGGATTCAGCCAGACACGACCGTGCCAAGGCTCTTTCAATCCATCCTTCCAATGCCAATCCCGGCCGGCAGGGTCGTGACGCAGAAATGGACCGTAAGAATTGTGCCAACGCTGAAGC
>CALJUK010000882.1 GCA_937975745.1 uncultured Planctomycetaceae bacterium
GCTGGAACGCAGCCGCGACGAGTGACGGCTGTATTAGCGGCTGTATCGTTCCGGCGAGTTCTGAACGACATCGTGCAGCTGATCGACCGATTCGACGAAGTACGTCGGGCGATGCTCGCGGAGCACCTTCTCGGAATTGAGACCCCACCCGACGGCGGCAATGTCGATTCCGACTTTTCCGGCGGCTTCGATATCGCGGACTTCATCACCGATGTACAAGGCCGAACCGACAGGACACCGAGCCCGAGAGAGCGCTCGGCGAATCGCCCGCTCTTTGCCGAACAGCCGCTTATAGCCGATCACGAATTCGAACAGCTCTTCGGCGTGATTGGCGGCCAGGCAGCTGCGAATGTTTTCTTCGGCATTGGACGAAACAATTCCCAGCCGACAGCCTGCCTCTCGCAACGTCTCCAGAGTCTGATTGAGATTCGGATACAGCTGCACATTTGCCATCACGCCCCGCAGTTGCCCGAGAAACTCTTTCATCAGACGGGGCGTGCGGAAAATCGGGATCCGGTGTACGGCCAGAAACTGCCGCAACGTCATATCGCGGGCTTGTTCGGTCTCGACCAGCGGCTCGAACCCGTACTGTTCGGCCAGTGTATTGTAGACCTGCACGCCCTGATAGACGGTATCGGCGAGTGTTCCGTCGAAGTCCCAGATGACCAGTTCGTACTTCATATCCGATTGTCCGTGCAGGCCTACGTCCCGGCATTCCAACGCTGGCGGATTGGGCCATCGCGTCATCGGGAGCGAGAGTTGCGGCTGCAAGCCCTGTCTTTGAGACCTGTGATTCCGTCGTTGAGATCTGGAGATCCGTCTTTCAGATCATTCATTCGCTGCTGTCCGACCCGCAAGCCAGTGCTGGACGGCGTGGGAGGATCCGCGACAGATTGCCCCCGGGAAGTTGATCGACGGGGTGTCGTGGCAACAACTCCACACAGGCAGCTTACAGTGTCGCGCGGGCTGCGCAAAGAAAAAGAGCGTGTCGACACAGAATGCCGACACGCTCCCGACGGGACTGACTTGGCATGGCGGGCCGGACACACCCAGTCAGTTGCTCCCGAACGACTCTAATTTCGTGATAACAAGCAGTTAAGACGAGAAAAAATCTCCGGGGCTCCTACCCGGCCATCGGATCTGCCGTCCGAGATCGGCAGTCCTGGATCACTGTTCCTCCCACGTCATCTGAGAGATCATAGACTTCTTACGAATACGGACAGGGTCTTCGGGAAAAAATTCATCCAGAATTGGTTCGAATCGATCCCCTCGTCCGGACACGGGATGCCAGCTACAATAAAAGTCCACCACCGGCGATTTGTCCGGCACGGTTACGTTGTGTCATACGTCCCGACTGCTGCAATCACGACGGAAAAGCTGGCCGCCTTGTCGGTTATCCCAGAAAGAAGACGGGTGAGTTTTATGGACGAGCAGCCGCAACGAGATCTGGTTGACCGCTGGAGACAGGGAGACGAGCAGGCTGCCAATGATTTGTACCAGACCTATTTAGGGCGGATGTCCCAGCTGGTCAGTCAGCATATGTCGCAGCGTTTCGCGTCTCGAATTGACCCGGACGACGTGGTCCATTCGGCGTACAGGACGTTTTTTCGCCGCGTCAAAGAGGGGGAATTCCAGTTCGAGGACGACGCCGACATCTGGAAACTTCTGCTGACAATCGCCCTCAACAAGGTCCGCAACCGCGTCCGCTTCCATTCTGCCGCCAAACGGGACGCTGCCCAGGAAGTTTCCGGCGACCTGATCGAGCGAGAGGTCGCGTTGCACGGCGACAGTCTCTCGCGGCATCCCTCTCCGGACGAGGCTATTGCGTTTGCTGACCTGCTGGAAGAGGTGTACGGGCGCCTGGACGAGCGGGAGCAGTTGCTGCTGCAACTTCGGCTGGAAGGCTACAAACAGACGGAAATCGCCGATGAACTGGGTCTGACCGATCGGACGATCCGCCGGATGCTGGACCGAATTCGCGAGCGTTTGTCCGACCTGCTCCAGCCCCCCGCTGCGAGTGAACCCAGCGACGCCAGCAATGAAGACCGCGCGTCGAACGAGGAATCGCACTAACATCGGCTTTGAATGCTCCACCGGCATTGCCGACGCCTGTGGGGCGCGGTCTCAAGACGCGCCCCGATCAATTGGGGAATCCGGTTTTCGTGCTCCCCACGAGTTGCGAACCGGCATTGGTGCGTCCGTCGGCCCTCCAGCCGGGAGGTGGAATAACCCGCAGAATCCAGACAGGTTGTGGATCTCGGCTGTGGCGGCTGGTAGGATATCCAGAGTTACTGTCCTTCCCGACATCCGCCGGTATTGCCTCACAGATCGATTTCTCCCACAAGACGCCGGTATTTCGGCCGTCAAAAAAGAAACTCTCAAGACAACGCTGCATTGCACAAAAGGAAACTCGCCATGAAACTTCTGACGTCCATGTTGGCCGGAGTCGCCCTGCTCCCCCTGCTCGCCAGCAGTCTGTCCGCCGGCACCGAGGTCGGCGACAAGTCGCCCACGTTCGAGGCCAAGGACGACACGGGCGCAGTCTGGAAGTCGGACCAGCACGTCGGCAAGGAAGTTCTCGTCGTTTACTTTTACCCTGCCGACATGACGGGCGGCTGCACCAAGCAGGCCTGCGGGTTTCGTGATGACATGAAGAAGCTGCAGGAGAAGGGGGTCCAGGTGATCGGCGTCAGTGGTGACGAAGTTCGTAACCACCAACTCTTCAAGAAGGCCTACGACCTGAACTTCACCCTGCTGGCCGACACGGACGGTTCGGTCGCCAAGGCGTTTGGTGTGCCGCTGAAGGACGGCGGGAAGATCACTCGCGAGATCGACGGCAAGGACGAGGTCCTCGAACGTGGCGTGACTGCCGCCCGCTGGACATTCGTCATCGACAAGCAGGGGAAGATTGCCATGAAAAACACGACGGTCAACGCCGCCGAAGACAGCAAGGCGATCATCAAGTTTGTCGAGTCGCTAAACTAATTGACTTCGGTTTCGCATGTCAGGACTGTTGCGAGTCCGAAGGAGATGGAAAAGTCGATTTCGTGAGCAACTTCACAGAATCGACACATTCGGTTGAATAGGATTTCGCACATGAGGCGTCTCGACTCGCAAGTGGGACGCCGTTAGGATCGCAGGCGTCCTTCCGTGTGGAAGGACGAGCGCGGGATGGGTCAGATGCAGAGTTTTAACTGGAGAAAGAATCGTATGAAGATTGCTTCCGGAGTTGCTGTGTTGGCGCTGTTGGCAACGACCGTCGCCTCGGTGGACGCTGCTGAACTGAAGTCGGGTATTGCTCCCGGTTCCAAGCCTGCCGCATTTTTCGTGCTGGATGCGACTGGCCCGTCTGAGGGAAAGACTCTCTGCTACCGCTGCCGTTACGGTGCCCGCCCGACGGTCACCATCTTCACCAAAGAAATGACTCCCGAAGTCACCTCGCTGGTGAAGGAACTGGACGGTCAGGTCGCCAAGAACTCGGACAAGAAGATGGCCGCCTTCGTCGTCCTGCTGACGAACGACCCCAAGGCGACGGATGCCCAGCTGAAGAAAGTTGCCAAAGATGCTGGCATCAAAAACATCCCGCTGACCACTTACGATGACACCGCTGGTCCGGCCGACTACGAACTGTCGTCCGACGCAGCCGTCACTGTGCTGATGTGGGTCGAATCCAACGTGAAGGTCAACCATGCCTTCTCGTCCGCCAAGCTGGGCAGCGCCGACCTCAAGAAGATCACGGCCGACACAGCCAAGATCCTGAACTAATCGACGTCACCAGCCGACCTGCCACGTTCGAGTGGCGTTCGGGTGCGCAAAACTTTCAAAGCCTGCTTCCTGAACTATCAAGTTCGGGAGGCAGGCTTTTTCTGTTGGTCCACAGACTGTTTGGCGGATCGACTTCCGGATGGCAAATCGATCCAAACGCCGACGGGATCCCAGCCTTCCAATTGCCCCCAGTTGACGACGCTTCCCCAAGATTGCTCTTGGCGGCTGTTGACTCTGCCGATAGAATCCCGCGCCGATCCAGGCCTCCCATAGTCTACCCACTGAACCGCGACGTCAAAACACCACGGCTTGCCGACCCGGCAGTGATGGTCGTCGTGCGCATTCTGCCTGCTCCCAGCCGCAGTTTGCCAAGGAGTTTTCGCAAAAAGGAGTGAGTCAATGATCCGAGCCCGCCTGCAAATCGGGATTCTGGCTGTCATGACGGCCGTGGCGACGCCCGGATGCGCGCTTTGGCCGCACAACCTGAAGCCGCACCGGCTCTGGCGATTGAATCAGATGCCGGCCCGAACGGGCAATGCGTACTTCTCCGTTGCCGACGAACCTCCACTGGCAGTCGATCGCGACGGGACAGCAGAGGGCCTGCCTGCCGATGAGCCGATGAGCCGATGAGATACCTCGCGTAGAAGTCGATCAGGCAATTCCCTGACCTGCCGATCGTGTGCAAAATTCGAGGCGGCCACGCCCACGGTATTGCGCAGGCGTGTCACAATGGCCAGTCGGCACGAAACGCTTACAGCAATTCCGCCCCCGCGAGTCTGGTACTTGGGATGGGCCAGGTTCAGGCAAGAATATCGTGGACGACGTTTCCGTAAACGTCCGTCAGGCGGAAGTCTCTGCCGGCATAGCGGTAGGTCAGCATCTCGTGGTTCATGCCGAGCAGATGCAGCATCGTCGCATGCAAGTCGTGCATGTGAACACGGTTTTCGACGGAGAAGTAGCCGTACTCGTCGGTGCTGCCGTAGGCAACGCCCCGCTTGACTCCACCACCAGCCAACCAGACGGTAAAGCCTTGGGGGTTGTGGTCGCGGCCGTTGGTTCCCTGGGCGATGGGTGTCCGTCCGAATTCGCCTCCCCAGACGACAAGGGTGTCATCCAGCATGCCACGTTGCTTCAGGTCGGCGAGCAAAGCGGCCACCGGCTGGTCAGTCATCAGCGAGTTTTTCTCGTGACCTGACTTCAGGTTGCTGTGCTGGTCCCACTTGTTTCCGGTGGAGACTTCAACGTAGCGGACGCCATTCTCGACCAGTCGCCGAGCCAGAAGGCACTGGCGTCCGAAGTTGTCCGTCGCCGATTGGCCGATGCCGTACTGTTCCTGGATGTGTTTCGGTTCGTGAGCGATATCGAGGACATCGGGGGCAGCCGTTTGCATGCGGTAGGCCAGGTCGACCGATTCGATGGAGCCTGCCACCTGGTCGTCGTGCTGGAGGCGTTCGAGGTATTCCCGGTTGATGGCCTGCAGCAAGTCGAGCTGTCTTTGCTGTTCGTAGCTGCTCAGGCGAGGGTTACCGAGGAATTCGATCCGCGCATCACCGAGTGTGCCGGAATGTCCCACGGCGGTTGCCTGGTGAATTGCAGGAAGAAATGCACAACCGTAATTGCGGGGGCCCCCATGACCACTGGCGGGACTGATCGAGACGAACGAGGGAAGATCCGGATTGTTGGTCCCCAGGCCGTAGGAGACCCAAGCCCCAACGGACGGACGAACCAGATTATCGCTGCCGGTATGCAGCATGGAGACCGCTTGACCGTGTGACTGACCGCGACTGTGCATCGAGTGGATGATGCAGAGGTCATCAACATGCGCTGCGGTGTAGGGCATCAGTTCGGAGACCCATTGTCCGCATTCACCGTGCTGCGCGAACTTCCAGGGAGATTTGAGCAGCTTCGGTACGGCATCGATATTCTTTGCCGGAGCGAACGGAAGTTTCTGCCCGTCGTCTGCCTGCAGGCGGGGTTTGTAATCGAACGTGTCGACCTGGCTTGGTCCGCCATGCATGAAGAGGAATATCACACGCTTGGCCCGCGCTGGATGATGCGGAGCCTGCGGACTGAGTGGATTACCGGCAGCGCGGGCGTGCGTCCTCAAGCAGAGCGAACCGAGCCCCAGGGCCGACAGCTTCAGTGCATCGCGACGAGAAATCGGAGTGTGCATGGCAAAACTCAAAAATCAGGTTGGAACGAACGAGATCAGTCTAACATTCGGAACTCGGTCGAGGCGAATAGCGTGTGAATCAGTTGAGCCAACGGCGTCGGTCGGTCGGTCGCTCCTTCGGCCACTTGGACCTGGGTACCGCTGGCCGCGCTCAGGAACTCGACCGCCTGGGCAAACTCAATTGCCGTCGGTGGGCGGGACAGGACTGTCTCATAAACTTTCGTGACGAGCGTGCGGACTTCGTTCTCGTCATCACTGAAACTGACACCGGCTGAGGCCTGAACCCGGCTGGCGGCATTCTCCGCCTGGTCCATGACAAACGGGCTATTCAGCAGCAGCAATGCCTGTGCTGGCACGTTGGTGACGGCACGCCGACCGGTCACGAGATCGGGATCGGCAAAGTCAAAGACGCCCAGAATTGCCGGGATCTCTGAGCGAATGATCGGCAGGTAGGCACTGCGGTACTGCGACGCCTTCCGCTCGAATTTCTGTTGTTCCGACGTGTTCTGCGTCACGAGGACGCCCAGTCCTTCGACCGGAGACCCGCCCGGGGCCAGTTCCAGCTGCCCACTGATGGCCAGCATCGCATCGCGAATGGACTCGGCCGGCAAGCGACGGCGATGAGCCCGCCAGAGAAGCTTATTCTCGGGATCAATCGCCAAGGCATTCTCATCATGCCGGCTACTCATGCGGTAAGTTCGACTGAGGACAATTCGCCGAATCGTCTGCTTCGTCGACCAGCCATTCTCCATGAAATGGGCCGCCAAGTCATCCAGCAGTTCCGGGTGTGTCGGCCGCTGGCCCAATTCGCCAAAGTTGTCGACGCTGGCGACAATCCCCTGGCCGATCAGGTGATACCACAGGCGGTTGACGTACACACGGGCCGTCAGGGGATGTTGCGGGCTGGCGATCCAGTTGGCCAGTTCGAGCCGGCCGCTGGTCGTTTCGCTGAACTTTGGTGGTGGGCCGTTGAGAGCCACCTGCAAGACACCGCGCGGCGCGATTCGTCCCAGGTTGGTATGCTCGCCACGGACGCAGATGTTTGTGTCACCAACGGTCTCAGCCTCGTCGACGGCGATGGCCTTGGGCAATGGTTCCGGGGCGTTGGCTTCGACTTGCTTGAGTTGCTGTTCAAGCTGTTTGAGTTGTTCGGTCGCCTGGGCGACTTCGGCCGTCGCCGTCTTGAGCTCGTCGTTCTCGGGGGCAGCCTCCGCTTTGACCGGCTGGCCTTTGTCGTCGAGTTCGATCAGCCGCACTGCGTCAACAATGACGTAGCCGATGGTGCCCCGTGTCGCGACGGTTACCGTCGCGGGCTGATCGGCTGAAAAGGGAAAGTGACCAATCGAGGCGAAGAGTCCGTCGATGGGGGGTTGCTTCTGCTCATTCAGCGTGACTTCGACTTCGGCTGTCGCGTGCTTGATACTGACGGGCACATCGGCCGCCCGATCGCCGCCGGATGTATAAGAGAGCTGCACGTCATACGTGGCCGACTTGGGAATCGCGACGGTGAACTCAACCCACTTTTCGCCTTTTTCGGATCGTTCGTCGTGGATATAGCCTTTGCCAACGTACGAGGGTTTGTACGTCGACTCTTTCCACGATCCCGTCTTTTTCGCCTCGACATCGTCCACGAGCAGCCGTTTTTCGTTGGCTGTCAATCGGGCCAAAGTCTTCTCGGCCGCTTCCTTCTGCGCCTTGGCCTGTTTGATGTCCGCTTGAAGTTTCTTCGTTTCCTCTTCGTACGCTTCGACCGCTGCGATATGTTCCTCGGCTGCCGGCAGACTTCGTCGGGGCCAGGTCGAAACGTACTGCTGGCTTTCCCCCTGCAGTGTTCTCGTGCTGCGGAAGATGCCTGCTAGAGCGTAGTAGTCGCTCGTTGGAATCGGATCGAACTTGTGATCGTGACAGCGGGCGCAGCCGAGCGTCAGACCCATAAACGCCTGCCCGGTGACGTTAAGCTGCTCGTCGACGACATCCATCGTGAGCTTGAGCTTGTCCCTCTCGCTCAGCATTTTCGTGCCGATCATCAGAAAGCCGGTCGCAACGATCTGCTCGGTTCGCTGGACGTCGTTTTCGTATGGCAACAGGTCTCCGGCCAATTGCGCGCGGACGAACGAGTCGAACGGTTGGTCGCGGTTGTAGCTGTCGATGACGTAGTCGCGATACTTCCAGGCGTTGTGGAAGGTGGCATTGAAGTCGCCGCCGTTGGAATCGGCATAGCGGGCCACGTCGAGCCAATGCCGCCCCCACTGCACACCGAACTGCTCGGAAGCCAGCAGCCGATCGACCACACGCTCCATCGCATCGGGTGATTGATCCGCGACGAAGGCGGCGACTTCTTCCGGTGTCGGGGGAAGACCGATCAGATCGAAATACAACCGGCGAATCAGTGTCCGGCGGTCGGCATCTTCAGCCGGTGTCAGACCGGCCGATTCGAGTTTCGCCAGAACAAACCTGTCGATGTCGCCAGCCGGCCAGGTGGTGGCCGATACCTCGGGAATCGACGGTTTCAGCACAGGTCGAAATGCCCAGAACTGACGGCCTTTTTCGAGGTCGATTTTTCTCGGAGTGGGCGAGTTGGCCACTTCGGGGACGTCGGTCCGCGGATCGAAAGCGCCCGACTTCACCCAGGTCTCGAAATCTTCGACGATATTGGCCGGTAGTCGTCCAGCTGGTGGCATTTCCACTCCATCGTAGCGGAGCGCTTCGATGAGGGGGCTCTCGTCCGGCTTACCGGGGACGATCGACGGGCCGGAATCTCCGCCGTCGAGCAGGCCCTTTGCCGAGTCGACGCGCAGACTTCCCTTGATCTCTCCCGACTTGGCCGAATGGCATTCGTAACAGTGCTTGATCAGGACTGGCCGGATCTTCTCCTCGAAGAAGGTCCGCTGCTGCTCGTCGTCGGCATGGACCGACGTCCCGACGAAGACTGCAGCGAGAAACGCCCACACGACGAGGTCAGGGAAGATGGTCGACAATCGATTCATGTGGACTCTCGCTTGCTACAAATCAACGTCATGTCGAGCACCTGCTGTCGACCGAAGCGATACGGGGCAGCCTGGTCGCTGGCCAACCTGGAAATTTCAATTCGAAAGAGTGACGTGACGGTCGAGGCAGGGCCACATTGGGGGATGTCTATGGTACCAGAAACGGCCACTCCAAGCCACGCCAGACTGTGGCTGAGCGCTCTAAGTGGGTTGAGGAAGGGCGGGCGGGGTGCTCGGCGGATGCAGCCAGTCTCTGTTCGCCGGTCCAAGAGTTCTGGACGGCGTCCTCAGTCGTTCACCATCACTCGTCGGAACGGCTCAGCCTTCCGACAGAGCGGGAGAGGTTCTCGAAGCGGTTCTCGAACCTCTGAGTGTATCGCATTCGCCCTGGCAATTTCGCGCGAAATCGCCCCGCAACCCGGTTCTGAAGCAGGCTCTAATCGTCTGACTGCTCTTTTCGAGAACGTCCAAGGAAGCGAAACCAACGGCCGCTTGATTCGAGCGATTCGTCGTCGGACTTGTCTCGGTTCGCCTCACGCGACTGCTGTTGGCGTTGTCGTTCCAGTGCGATCGATTGTTGATGGACTTCCGCTTTGGATCGGGCCAATCGAGCCCGTTCGAGTGAGAGCTCGACTTCTGCCAGGCGGAGTTGTTCTTCGAGCTTCCTTTTCAGTTCCACGAGCTGTTCGCGCAGCTGGTCTGGAACAGACTCCAGCTCGGACCAGTTCGGTAAAACTGTGTGGCGCTCTGCTGTGCGAAGGCGGCCGATCAATGCCGCGACGTAATCATCCCGGGCTAGAACAGCGCACCGAAGTTCCTCGACGGTGGATTGTTCCAGATCAATCACATCTGGTGGCGGCGGAAGCTCGTCCGGGACTGCTGGGGGAACGACGATCGAACCGTCGACTTTCTCGGCAGGAGCCGCCTGATCTGCGGGCGACGGTTTCTCGCTGGAAGCGAGCAAGTCTTCCTTGATCGCGTCCCAGCCAGATGAGGCGGGAGCGCCCTGGGATTTGTCGGTCGCAGGCCTGGTTCCCCTTCGCTCGATGTTTTCAGGGCGATTCACGGGCGGAGCCGACTGCGGCGGCGAGTTGTCCGAAGGGATCGAACGCTCGAGAATCAGATCACGCAACTCGGAGAGTTGCATTTCGATCCGCCCCAGTGTTCCCTCGGCCTGGATATCACTCCACTGTTGCACAGCCCCGGTCAATTCGTCCGCCAGCCGGGATTGCTGTTCGACCAATGATTGGGGGAGCCCGCCTCCGGAAATGCCTCCCCGACCGCCGGTCCGTTGCCAGCGGTCAAGTTCTTCCGCGGCGTGTTCAAGCTGCTGAGTGAGCGCTTCGACGAGAGCGTCCTTCTCTTGCAGCAGACTTTCGAGGTGCTCCTCCGTCTCGCCGAACGTTGCCTCGATCCGTTCCGCGACACACTCCGACCCGTCTGAGGGGTGGTTCACGGCCGTCGCGTCCACAGAGGGAGAATGGCTGTCGGTCATGGGGCTGTCAGCGTGGTCAAGTTGCTGTTCCGAAGTGTCTGGGGCGGCTGCCTGTTCTTCGGACATCTTGCGTGGCTGCTGGTCTTTAGCTGTTGGTTCTTGGCTGGCTGGCTGTTGTCCGTGGACGTCGGCCGAACGCTGTTTGGGTCTGCGTCGCCTGCTTCGCTTCCGGCCGTTTTGGCCATCGGATGAATGCTGGTTGTGACCCACGGTGGTTTGCCTGCATCGTCTGAATGAGGGGATTCTGGCGAACGACATGGTGAAGGGATCACCAATCGCATCCAGATTGATCAGGGGAACTACACACCTGGGCGCACGACGAGGCCGCCTGTCCAGGTGAGAAGACCCAGTGAAGTCTAGCTCACGAACCGTTCGGAACTCGTCCGATCCGACGGTTGTGGAAGCATCCCCGTAGA
>CALJUK010000883.1 GCA_937975745.1 uncultured Planctomycetaceae bacterium
GGTGGACGGCATCGCCTTCCAATTGACAGTACTCCAGCGCGCTGCGGAGATCGGCCACGGTTTCCCCACGGTGGGCCAAACCGTGGTCGGACAGCTGGGCGACGATGCCCACCAGCTTGCCATCCCGCGAGACTGCCAGACCCGACAGCCGCTCGCGAATCTCACGCGGCGGGACGTCGAGTTCGGCCATGACGTCTTGCATCCGCGAGGGAGTCCAGCAACTGCGGATACCCGGGAGGCGTTCAATTCGTTCACACGTGGCTTCGACGATTGGATCGCCAATGAAGCTGTTCGGAATGGCAATGACAATCAGTTCTTCATTGCCAAAGTCCCGTTTGAACTGCTCGTAGCTGGTCCGGACGGCCGACTCACGTGGGAGCCATGTTTCGATATCGTTATTGGAGGGCAGCGACTCCGCCTTCATCATCAAGAAGGGGAAAGTCAAGGCGACCAATAACAAGATGCGACCGCTGTTGTGTTTATAGAACGCGGAGACCATAGGAGTCACTTCAATTGAGGTGCGCTCGCATGCCACTCGGTCGCTCGCGCGATTCCCTTTCCCGGATCAGACCTCCAGGAAGCGGATCGCCGCGGTTCAGCCACCAGGCGACACACACTGCGTTGATTCTTGAATGCGATGCTCGTGATATCTTTTGAGGAATGACATCACATCATTCCCGCTGCCCCCGAAACTCTCCGTCGACATGGGGACGGGCAGCATCAGTGAATATCGAGCCGACCCGTCTGGAAGCGTAAGATCAAATCGTCTTCGAGAATCGGCACTCCCAATTGAAATGTACCGCGGAGGTGCGACTGGAATAACTCGCACCAAAGCGCAAATGATGCACAACCGGGCAACCTGCAACTTCGGCGTTGCAATCGGAACACCGGGCAATATCAGTCAGTCAGGATTTCTCCGCAGGAGTATTCGGATCCGTACAATCCGAACAAACAGCAGAACACCGAACAACTAACAGCAGCAGAGGTCCGTGCGGCGACCCGACCGGCCAGACGCCGGCCTGACTGCATCCGGAGGCGATACCCCAGACGCGGGGGGAGCCTGAGCCGAGCGGTATTCGTTCGGCATTGGTTCGGCATCAGCGATGCCACTATTCGGCCAGCTGCGCGTTCCGAACAAATGGACCGCCGCTGATGAACATGCCAAACGCGCAGGGAATGCACCACTCGACCTGCACGCTGTACTCGAAGAAACGCAATTCGCTGGCCAGTTTGACTCGGTACATGCCCGGCGTCAAAGCGCCTCGGTGCAACAGACCAATCCCATTCCGGCTGATTTCACGAGTCATGGCGGGGATGGTGTTCCCACGCGATCCGATGATTTCCGCCGGAATGGTTAAATTCAGGCGTTCGCAGGTGCGCTCGTTGTCGAACAGTTCTTCGTGCGACTCCAGGTCGGCAAGGATTCTGCGGACATCCTCGACGGTCGGACGACTCCAAGGGTCTGCTGACATTCTTATCCTCTCGCAACGCTGTCCAGCGGACTCAATCAGACGCCTCGCCCAATCTCGGCAACCCGAACAATCCGCCTGATTCGCATAAGTCGACAGGGGACGACGAGGCTCATGCGGGTCGGGGGTGAAAGGGAGATCTACCGCGGCGTTTGAGTCACTTTCGAAAACCAGTTCCACCATTGGTCGGGGAGGGAATCTTCGGCCAGCGCGTCAAAGGCGAAGGCGAAACACACCGACGTGATGGAACGACCTTCTTGAGTGTAGTTCACGGAGTTGCATGTGGAACAAAATCTTCGTGAATCGCCTGTCGCTGCTGACAGGTTTCTCACGAGATCGTTCTGCGGCGACGTCGGCGGTTGAACAACGCATGAAACGCCAGGCGAAGTTTCGCTTTGGTTCGCCAGACCGACTCGTCATAACGACGCAAAGTCCGTCGCCCCCCCAGCAAAACGAGCACGACCGCCGCAATCGAGACAACAACCCGCCACACCACGGAAAGCTCTTTCGGCTTTGACGGCGTGACTCCGGGACGATCCCACTCGACCGACTCCAAGGTGATTGGCTGCGCAATGGGACGTTGATTGGGCTCGGTTCCAAGATCGTCGCCCACTTCCGGAAGAAGCGACGGACCGAAAACAACTGGCTGAGACAGCGCCGCGGTCCGGGCGCGGATATGCCGCGGAACCTCTGTCGACCCAATATTGAACGTATCCTGTCGCCCCCGCCGTGACGACGCGTTCGAGGTGGACGGCACTTCGAGAATAACCGCCTGATTAGCCGTCAATCGGCCGGCACTCGTAACCGCGCCCCCTCGCCACCCGTTGCTTTCGGACTGTCGATCGGCAGTCACGACCGGAAATCCGGGACCGCCCCCAACGGTCGGACCGTCGACCTCGCTAAGGCCCTCCGGCCGCATGGCCGAATGTTTCTGCAACGTTCCGGTCGCGTTGCTTGCACTGCGGCCTGTCGGGGACAGCATCTCCGTTGACTGCGCTACGAACGGCGACGAGGTCGACTCCAGACGGATGGGCTCCCCGGCTCTTTCGCCGAGTGGTCGACTGGAATCGGCCGACGATGATTCGCCGGAGGATGAAGGCGGCTGGAAATCTCCGACACTCGGACGCCCCTCCGAAGGTGTAAGGACGACTTCATCGAGGGAATCGGTCGTCGTGGCGGCAGGCAGACTCGGAATCGTCTCGCCTAAGGCCATTGCCTCGTCCGCGATCAGGTCGGCATTCGCCGCTCCCACATGAGCCTCAATCGCTTCGACAACCTGCGACGGTGTCAGTTCTCCGGATCGGAATTCCAATTTGTGTTCTTGGGCCAAACTCTCGGCAGCAACTGCATGGCGTCTTGCGTCATCAAACTTGCCCGACTCTAACCGCCACAACGCCTGGAACAATCGAATCTCGACCTGCTTGCGAGCCGCCGCCGTTGCATCCAGATCGAAACTGACCGGCTGTAATTCCGATGTCTCTATCGATTCGATTTCGGAATTCGCGTTGTGATCCGTGTGAAGCAGTTCGGCAGCAGTCTGACTCGAATCGATTGCCAGCTCCGGAAATTGCTGAGCCGCTCGAACAGCTGCGGGACCGGTGGTCGAGGGGGCGTTGTCTGCAGGCTGTCCCGGCGCCTTGCCCGCCTGCTGTCCCAGTCGGTTGTCGGAGCCATCGACGAGCGTCACGTCCTGCACTTTCGAGCCGGATGCGGACTGCGGGTTCGTAAACTCGGCTGGCGGGGTCGACTCCACCTTTGCCGTCACGGCAGGGCGATCTGCGGCATCTTCCAGAAAGGGATCCGTCGCGTTTTCGTCACCGAAGAATGGGGTGTCACCGAAAAACCGCTTCGCCCACTCGCCCGAGCGACCGGAAGCTGCGACGGTTCCAGCCGATTTCGAGAAGTACTGACGCCACCCGTGCTTCGCAGGGACCTGCGTCGGAGCAGCCGCCTGGGCGGAGGTCGTCACATTGGCAGAAGTAGCTGGACTGTCAGTACCTGCGTCTGCCGCGAGCGGTAGACAACTTTCGGCGAACCGCTTGGCGGTCTTAAACGGGCTCTGCCACCCACCGGCTTTCGCCAACTGACTGCCAAAGACCAATGCCAGTGTGCACAGACACGCGACAGCGATCGCAACTGCCCGGCTACGCCCTGGATTCGTGGGATCGGTGCATCGCACGCTTCAGCCCTCTTACCGATGAAACCGATCGAGGCCGAACCGTGTGATGACCATACCGACACTCATGCGACGTGCATTTGATCGTGTTTGACGCAGAAACGCAGGTCATGAACCCAGCGATCACCGCGCGTCGCCCACATGACTCGCAAGCGTGAAAGCAGCCGAATTGGCCCGGTTGGGAAACGCGTCATGCTGACGCCCGACCAGTTCCGAATCACACGCACACCAGGCCTCACTCCGGGGCAAATGTCCCGGTTGAGGCACTGGCAGCCCCCCAATCATCGTTATAGATCGGCTCTACCGGTCGTAGGGCTTCATCTATTTATGACGGCTGGTCCGTATTGCGGAGAAGAAGCCAGACCGGAAAGGCTGCCGATCGGTTCTACCGGTCTGGAGCCGGACAGGGCTCTTTCCGGCCGATGAGACTCTGAAGAACCTCCAAGTTGACCGCGTCCCAAGCGCGGCCGTCCTCGTTGTCTTCCTTGGCGGTTTCGAGATACATCGGCAGGTTGCAGAACCGGCGGTCGTTCAGCACCAGACGAAACGGCTCTAACCCAAGGTAACCCAGGCCGATGTGTTCGTGGCGATCAACCCGGCTACCAAACTCTTTCATGCTGTCGTTCAGATGGAAGGCCCGCACCCGATCCAGGCCGATCAATTGGTCGAACTCTTTCATCGTCTTGCGATAGTCGGCTGCCGTCAGAATGGGATAGCCGGCTGCGAAGATGTGGCAGGTATCGATACAGACACCAATTCGAGTGGAATCCTCGACCCGGTCGATAATCTCTGCCAGGTGTTCGAACCGATGGCCCAGATTGGTTCCCTGACCGGCCGTCGTTTCCAGCCAAATCTCGATCGCCAGGCCGTCGGTCTTCTGAATCGCGATATCAATTCCCTGCACGATGCGGTCGAGTCCTTCCTCTGGTGACGAATCGGTGTAGCTTCCCGGATGCATGACGACACCGGCCAGCCCAAGTTGCTCGGCCCGCTGCAATTCGATGACGAACGCATCCAGCGACTTCTGCCACAGTTCCGGCTTCGGGCTCGCAAGATTAATCAGATAGCTGTCATGCGAACAGGGGGTTTGCAATCCGGCCTCGGCCACAGCCGCGCGAAACCGCTCGGCCTCGTCGTCCGAGATCGCTTTCGCCCTCCACTGGTTGTTGTTCTTCGTGAAGATCTGCACGGTCTGCATGCCGAGTTCACCGGCCGCTTCAGCCGCTTTGTAATAACCACCGGCAATCGAGAGATGCGAACCGAGCAATGGCATGGAGGGCCTCAGCAAACGAAGGTGCAACGACGGGTCTTGACTTGTGACGAACAACAACAAACGGCGGGCAACAAGAATGCGATTATCGGAAAATCGGCTGTCCATTCCCCCTCGGTCAGTCACGTTCTACTGGTCAACGCACGTGATCGCAAGCAGTCTCGCGTGGTCTCCGTCGCCTTTGGCTGTCGGTTGTGGAGGCCGACCTGGCGAACGCAAGCGAATTTCGCGAGAATTGATCCTGGACCACGACAACAGGGCAGAGTGGTCACCATGCGAATCGAAACCGGGGCGAATCGAGACCGGGGTAGAACGATGTTTGAGAATTCCATCGCGATTGGTGTCGTCACAGTAGCAGCCGGGCTGTTGGTGTGGTCGCTTCTTCGCCGGCCGGCCAAGAGATACTTCCAACGGCGGGAAGCCGAGCGGGCCGTCAAACGATTCAAAGTTCAACGAGAAGCGATGGAAGCGAAGTTTTTCGACCTCGCCCGGTCGCTGGGTAAGCCGCGCGGCCTGAGGTGGATCGACTGCGACTGGCAGCGCGCAGCGACATTTGCCCGCGACACCGAATCTGGCCTGTTGACCGCGTTTGTTGGCGTCAACATCCGCTTCGAAGCGGTTGAGGGGGGCGAGATGGAAGATGTCGCCGCCGTCAGCACCGTTCGAGATGCGGCCGCGGTCTTCCATTATCGGCAAGGTCGGTGGGGAACCGGCGGTCGGGCGCTGTTCAACATGAATCCGGCCGATGCGATCGAACGGCTGGGAGCGCAATACGCACCGGTCGAGGTCGCCCAACAGACGACCGACACGAGCGAATCGTCACGTTTCAGCTGATGACGCCTTGCGAATGGCGGAACTCGTTGAACCGCAGATATTCCCAATGCCGATAGACAACCGAAGTCCGCAGCAACTCGGCATGCGTGTCGGAGGCGATCAGTTTGCCATCACGCAGCAGAACGATCTGATCGGACCGCCTCAGCGTGGAAAGACGGCTGGGAAGGAAGATGACGGTCCGCTTCTTGACGATCCGACCGTAAGCGTCTTCGAGCAGCGTTTTGGTAGCTTCATCAAGCGGCTGAGTCGGTTCTTCGATGATCAACAGTGCCGGATCGCGAAGAACGGCGCGGGCCAGCCCGAGGCGGAACAGCTGACCGGCATCCAAGGTTTCGCCGTGCTCGCCCAGGACGGTTTCGTATCCATGTGGCAAGGCCATGATGAACTTGTGGGCGTGCGTCAGCTTGGCTGCCTCGGTCACGTCCTGCAGTGTGAACTCCTGTCGGCCACAGCGAATGTTGTCGAACACCGTCGCCGTGAAGAATGGATCTCGGCCTCCCACGTAGACGGCCTCGGCCCGCAACGATTCCAGCGTTCCCCAGGCGAGATCTTCCCCGTCGAACAACACCCGCCCCGAATGCGGTTCGATGAAGCGGAGCAGCAGGTAACCAATGCATCGCGTTTCGATGGGATCGAAACCGACCAAAGACGTGACCGTCCCGGCCTTAAGCGTCAGGTCTAATCCGTCCAGCAGGTTCCTTCTCTCACCGGGAAGTCGATAAGTGACCGCTTCGAACTGCAACGTTCGGGAAAGGGGTTGGAGAAACTTGGCACCGACGGCCTGACTGACCTGTGGAATCTGGCTGAGGTAACGGTAAATCCGGTCGGCTGCCGTAGTCGTCTCATTACGAATCGCGCCGAGGCTGCGAATACGAGCCAGCGGTCG
>CALJUK010000884.1 GCA_937975745.1 uncultured Planctomycetaceae bacterium
CGATGTCGCGTTCCAGATCTCCTAGAGACTTTCCCAGAATGTCGAGAACGTTGTTCACCTCGGCAATCATCCGTTCATCAGCCAACCCTACAACGGGTTTCGCGGAGTCGGCGCACGATTGGACGATTGACCTGTACTTCTTCGCCGCGTCGCGTGTCGAAGCTGCCCGGTGTTTCTCGAGTTGGGAGACAAGTGCTGTCATCGTGATTGGCTCCTTTGATTTCCAGCGACCGGATCGTATTGGACCGTCGGTGTCCCTTTCTCGGTGTGCGCCAGCGTCTTCTTACAGTCGATCAAGTTGTGCTGCGGAGAGTGTCCAGGCTGTCGAGATACTTCCGGAAGCGATCAACCAATCGGTTAAGCGCCTCATGCTCCGCGGGCGACAGTTCCTCCGCCGGCCTCGCAGAGTCCGAATCGCCCCTCTGGCTGGGTTCGGTCGGTCGATATTGAGTGGTCGTAACTCCAACACCGAGCCGGCACAGGGCCTTAAACGTCTTCTCCGCTTGCTTCAGTGTCATTCTTCGGTCGATGCAGTGTTGCGCGACATCCAGCGCGATGCCGTATCGAAGCGCAAGTTCGAAAATCGCCTTGCGTGCCGCACGTCCGAGTTTGTGCTTCTGCATCGTTGATCTCTTCTCAAGCGAGTGCCTGTTCAGTCGATTGGCGAGGCAGCTGCGCAAGAAAATGGGGAATCACCCACAATGGCCGGGCAATTCCCCAAAGGATCAACGGACGTTTGCGACGGCGACCGTTGTATGCTTCAAGCGTCGTCCGTGATCGTTCAGAGGCATCCCAGCCTCGCTCCTCAACTCACCGTCGCGGAATCAACATGACAGAGGTTCCACGATCGCGGCAAGAGCAATTCTGGCGCCTCTCAATGGGCGTCAGCAGGCCAACGGGCCGACGCCGGCCGTGACCCAGCCGTCCGGTTTCTACGGAAGGCCGCTGTCAAGACCCTCGCAATTGCGCGCGGACTTTCGCGGGCCGGACACTAGCCGTTCCACCCCGAGCAACGGCCGGCTGATCAAGAGAATCTGGGACTTTGGTGGCTTGGGGCCCGAGGGACTCACACATTGCCTGTAGACCGGGCCCTGCATTCCGGGCCGTGCGGCGATTCACGGGGACACTGGTTGCGCTGGCGGGACGATATCCGCAGCAGCAAGCCCCGGCCAGTTTGGAGCCCGTCCGGACTGTTTGGCCTGCAGCACGTCCTCGTACTTGCGCACACCCCAACGACTTTCGTTCTCATCTTCGTAGCACTGCTGAAGTACGTCGCGGTCCGGGTCATCAGGCTCCGCCATCTCAATCCGCGACTTGTAACGGTCCAACGCGGACCACTTGTCGATGACGTCTGTCGACACCGACTTGTTCGAACCACTCAGCCGTTCCACCGTCGAGCGCAGTTCGCGGAGATCCTCTTTCAGCAAGCTCCACTGGCGATACAGTTCTTCGTGATGGGCTGCGGGGAGTGAGTAATCCTTCACATTCAGCCAGATGGCGGCACCGACCGACGCGACGGCAGCGATGATCGACACGACCTGCGTCGAAGTAGCGAAACTCGGGACGAGTTGCAGGGCTGTCGCTAGAAGGCTGATCACAGCAAGTCCGGCAATCGTGACTTTCAACCTGCGATTGCGTCCCTCCCACCGCTGCCTCAGGCGGCGGTGATAGTTCTGGTTCATGCTGGCCTCAAAATCGAGATTCCAGATCTCGATTCGCATATCCCGAATGGATCGTTGCGTTGACATCACGCCTTACGGAGGAACGATCGGCTGCGGCGGGCTGTATTCAAAAGGCCCGCACGGATCGCACCGATTGGTAGGAATGAGGGGAGAGGTGTACGACGGACAGAATTGGGGGACGCACGGACCACAGCGAAGAGACGGCGGCGGCCCGTACGCCTGGCAGGGATCGCACGGAGGACAGCATGACACGCACCCTTCCGCGAGACAAATCAGGAGCAGAACGGCAATCTTCGCCGATTTTGGCATTTCCCACAATCCCCACTTCTTGTCGAGAATCGCGGTATATCGGCCAGCCGCTGATGTACGGAACAGCAATGCATCCTGTCTGCTGTGGTAGCGCCCGGAATCGGCAGAATCCGCCGCCAGTGAGCGAACCGTTCCGCGTTCAGCCTTCCGACCGTTGATCGTGTACGCCTGGACCGCGTCGTCACCGATCGCGTCGAGCACGTTCGCGACTGCGACGTTCAAATTCGTCAGAAGGAAAACGGCGGTTGTCATGCGGGCGGGAGACTAACCGTCCCACCCCGAGCGACAAATGGCCGATTACCAAAGTACCAGAGTACCACGCGCCGGGGATTCAGATCGACGACGGCGATCGCTCGTGGTCATCATTGAAATCACCGAACACGTGGAGGCGATAACCCTGCTCGGCACGATCGTCTCGACTCAGATATGCCAGGACGATGCCGATGTGCTTCCCCGCTGTCAAATAGGCATCCGGACGACTCACGCCGAAGTGTTCGCCCACACGTGCAGCTTGCAGCGACGACTGGGCAACGACAATGACTTCGACCCTACGAACGTTGCCGTCACGCATGTGCTGGCCACTTTGATGGATTGCACCCCACGTTTGTCTTAACAGTTGATTCGTATCTTCTGACGCTACAACATTGAACCCGACGGGAAGATCTCCTGGGCGATCAGCGACCAGGAAATCGGGACCTGGGAGTCCGCCAGTGATGACCTCGTCACTTCCGAATCTGTCGTGAAGCCACGCATTCACCGCGCTTACAGCGACAAACTGGGGGTACTGATCTCTTCCATCTTCCATGGCGTCCGACACCCGCTTGACATCCTCGACCTGCGATGCCGAGTCTGCGTGGATCGCGACGCCCAACTCCCGTTTCGCCTGCTCCAGAAACCCTTCACTGGAATACATGTGAAAGCAATCGACGCCGGCGACGCGATTCAGCTCCTCCGCGAGTTCGGGTCTCGGCCCGACCGTTTTTCCCTTGACTCTTCGCCACCAGTCTTCCTTCGCGTCATCGCTGACGACGACGAGGTACTTGATCCCGCGGTCCTTCACGTGATCAAGTAATTGCTGCCACCAGATCAAGTCGCCGAATTTCCTCTGGTAACACAGACCGCCGTATTCGAACTCCGCCTGCTCCGGGTCATTCGATTTCTTTGAGTCCAGGTAGCCCGGCGGCACGCGGCGGTCGAATCGTCGCTTGCCGCACTCGTAGAGGTCGTCAAGCCATGTCTGATTCGGAGGTGGCGGCCCGATCTTGCCTGCGAAGATCTCCTCGAGTTGGTCACGCACCGGGTCGGAATCGGATACGTCCGGTTGTCGCGACTCCAACTCGTCGAGTTCCCTGTTGAACGCATCGCTGACCGATTGCAATCGAGCCAAGAACGCGTCGACGTCGATCGTTGAATGACGTTTCTTGAGCTGAAGATCCTCAAACTCCTTCCGCAGCTGAGAGAGCGCATTGCAAACTGAAGCTCGAACGTCCTGGAACTTCGCTTTCTGATCGGCAATCTGAGAGTGTCGATTTCGCTGATACTCCAGTCCGACAAAGTGGGGCAGCCAGACGCGGTCCTTCACCTTTGAGATCGAGGCGATGAGATCCTCACGCGCCTGTCGGGGAAACCGGTATAGATTCAGCAGAATGCTGGTTTCAAAGACAAAGAGACCCTTCGCCCACAGCGTCTTGAACTGCTCTTCGTCCGGGCGGTAGTAACCGACGTAGATGTCCTTCATAATCTGGATCGTCACGCGCCGCACCGCGCGAGTCAAGCCGCGCGCTTCCGCGTTTTCACTCGCCGCGCCCTCCCGTCCGTGAACGTCTTCCACCGTTCGACGATCACGTCGCGATAGAGCGGATCCAACTCCATTCCAGCGGCATCCGGTCGAACTCGACCGGATGCGACCGTTCCTGTCTCACGGGCCGACCGATCCCATATGATGCGTGGTAGATCGACCCGAACTGAGGATTTGTTTGATCCAAACGAGTTCTCTTCCCGTTGTAGGGATACAAGGAGGTCGTACGTCCATGACTGCCGCAATCTGGTCCGCCATCGCCGCGACGTGTGCCGCGTTCTGCGCCTTCTGCATGCTGCTGATACAGCGGAGGAACCTACAAGAATCGGTCCGTCCGGAGATCGTGTTGCTGGGGTGGAAGCGTAGCACGAACGGAGTGGGAGCAGCTCCTACAGAGACGTTGACGATCGCCGAGATCAAGGACGTCGGGCGGGGGCTGGCGATACACGGGATGGTTTTCTCCGGGGGGAATCGGATCAACCAGGTCTATGTAACCGCCACTCGTTTCTTCGCCTTGGAACCCGGAGAAACCAGAGTCATCGATCTGTCGTTGTTCATCTGGTGGAACAAGATCACAACACGCATCGCCCCGAACAACCCCAAGTCAATCTCCTTTCCAATTACGGTAGTGTCCTGGGATACGCAGGGCAGGCAGCACACGACGACCTACCACCTGATGGTCAACGAACCCAACCCCAGCCTGCGACTGGCGGGTGACGGTCCTGACGGACTTGGGCCCGGAGTCTATCTGACAACTCGTGAAACGAAGTCGACCGCAGTGTGGCTGCTGAAACTGCAGAAACGCATCAGACGAATTGGGACTTGGGTGGCATCTAGTTGGGTTGGTGTTCGGGTATCGTCTGGTTGGAACGCAATATTCCGGAAGAAGGCGACGTCCACTCCAGAGCCATCTGACTCCACCGAGGACGGAGGCGTCGCCGAGGACGAAGGCGTGGCGGAAGTCGAGGAGAAGGCTGCAAAATGAACATCCCGATCGGTCAGTGGTCCGGCAGTGACGCGACGAAGGAGCTACAGGTGACGCTGCTTCACGTAGCTGAGGAGAACTCAAAGCAGACCCGCCAGATGGTCCGACTGACGTGGGCGATCGTGGTGCTGACCGTCGCGATGCTCTCGGCTGTCGGCGTCCAGATCGCTCTATGCGTCGGTTAGGTCTCGGTCCGCCAGTGGCAAGCAGCTTGGCGGCACTTCCCGGAATAGGGATCAGCGCCACCCTCCGCCCGCGGCGGCGGATCGGGGCTCAACGTTCGCGATGTACGGTGGATCGCTGTTGACCAGGTCGATCGCCTCGCCGTCGACCAGCCGATCCACATCGGAGGCCTCCGCGCTACTGCCGCACAGCAGTCGATGGTCGCCCAGCCGCCAGAGATCGCCCCGCCGCGTCTTGGCTTTCGGTGGCGGCGCCGGCGTCTGCTCCAATGCATCACGCACATCGTCGCCGGCCAGGTTCCCGCTCTGGGCGGCCGCGAGCGTGTCATCCACCAGCCGCTGCAATTCGGGCTGCGCCCACTCGATCGACTTCCGCAACTCTGACAGCAACCGCTCGTCGATCCCCGCCAGCGTCCGCCTGGGACGCCGCCAGGGCCGCGCGTATGAGAATTACAAGGACCGGACTACAGATCCGGTCCTGCCAAGCCCACCGCTTGGCGAGCTGCAGGGAGGTGGCACCTCCGGTGGCGCCTGAAACCGGAATGATCGACAGTCTGCAGTTTGCAGACCATCGAATCACTTGGCGTTTCAGCAACCCACCAGCATTCCCGAACTATTAGAAGACTGGGGATCGGCAGGTGAACATCCATCGCACCTCAATTTCGCCCGCTGACGCTGGGATCGGTATGATTCCGTCATGCAGCCAGAACGTGAGATCCCAGTACTGAGCGACTCCGCCGCGTGCCGCCTCTTCGATCTGATTGCAGAGTTCGGTGTGATCAACGCGTCGGAATACGCTGAAGACTTCGGCTTCCCGAATCGAGGGCCGTTCGTGGAGGCTTGCCGACGCCACCCCTGGTTCACGATCTCCGACCGCGACTTGTTCGGGCGTTGCGGCCGCTTCCTCCACATCGACATCGCCCGTCGTGGTGAGTAATTCGACCGGGGTCACCCCGATTTGCACCGACCCTCGCGACGGCGAATGCCAGTATTTGTGGTACTCTTATCGACTCGTGTAGAGTTGCGAAGATTGATGGCCGCTCGCAATTCCGCGCGCAATGGCGACGGTGACCGTCATATCACCGGCGACCGTTCGGCTCATCGTCCTGCCACCGCTGCTTGACTTCCGTGAACCACGGTCCGAGTTGTTCACGGAGGAGGTCAGCAATCGGCACGTCGCGATGCGCGGCCTCACGCGCCACGGCTCGGTAGACGTTTTGGGGGACGCGCGTTCTGAGTTCGCGTTGAAGCATCTTCGCCTCCGATCCCTGTTGGTCTGGATACAACCTTCGCGGCTCTGCAAGAGTTCGATTCCAGCCGATCGGGGCCAATGGGCCGGCAAGGACGCCAGCCCGGCGGCGTTTTCCCACAATCCGCCTATTCTAGGTGGGAATCGTCAATTCCGGCGAGTCTCATACCGCACGACGCGACAGATTGCATCCGAGCGACAGGTGTCACCTGAAGTGTCACCAAACAACGGGATCATCGACCGTCCGCGAGGTTTCGCGAACGATCGAATCACCCCGTTTTCCCAGTAACCCGCTACCATCCTTACCCCCATTCCACTAGCGTTAGAAGACTGGGGGTCAAAAGGTCGCAGGTTCAAATCCTGTCGTCCCGACTGGTAACGGCTATGCCCGCCCGCGTTGCGACGCTCGGCGGGCTTTCTTCTTGCGCCGGCCTCGG